>DATHTZ010000274.1:0-3933 GCA_035462675.1 Nitrospiraceae bacterium
GGTCAGGAACACATTGATCGCGCTGTCTTGCTCGAAGGGGCTAATTGGAATGCGGTACCCGAAACCGAAGCCCGCGAAGGCATAGCTCCATTCGAGTTCCGAGGCTCTGATGCGTTGTCCCTCGACATATTCCGAACGCCCAATAGGAGCAATGAAATTATCGAGAGTAAAGATCAGTGACCAGTTGGGGAGCGAGCGAAGTCCGATTGTGTAATCAACGTCGTTGACCACGCCGGAAAAGGTCCCTCGGAGTCGCCTGTTGTCTTCGTCCCAATTCCGCCAGACATACAAGGCGCCGAAGGGGAGCACTTCCTCCTGACTCGGCCCATTTGGAATCCAATTCGTACCGAAATTGACCGCTGTGACACTGCGACGGTCGCGCGGGGGAACGTAGATCTCCTCTCCAAACAATGTCGTGTGAAACTCCCTACCGGCTTCGGGGGTCTTTTCGGCCTCAGCAAATGCATTCAATGGGAAGAGTCCGATCACAAAAGATAGCAGGATGACGAGAGACCGGTCTTTCTCCCACATGGTTATGCTACTAGCGATCGTGAGATAGGAATAGGAACATCGTAATGTGACGAAGCCGAGCGGAGACTACCTGCCAAACGCATGACACCTTCCCATAGTTCAGATGCCTAATGTGCCCCGGGATATTGAACCCAGCACCAGTGGAACCGACGCGACTCGCACGTCGCCTCCTTCATGATAAGCATGTACATGCCCACGCTTCCTGTTCTGGTTCAGAAAACAGGCGGGACATTCGAGCCCTGCAATAGTCTTATAGTTTGGAAACTGCCTCGACGGCGCTAGGGGGACTCCCTAGTGCGCTGAGCAGAGAGCCCCAGTGCCGGCCATATATAAGTTTCTTGGCACGTCATCTATGGTGGTGACAGGGGTGGGAATATTCCTATATAGTTAAAAAAATTCGTGCTTAGCATGAGGGGATTGGTTCCCATGAAGCCGAAAGTCATCGTGGCCGATGATCATCGCCTTGTTGCCGAAGGCATCGTCAAAATCTTGGAGAAAGCCTATAGTGTGGTGGCGACGCCCGCAGATGGACGCAGCTTTATCGAGGCGGTTGAGAAGTTTCATCCTGATCTGACAGTGGTGGATATTTCTCTCCCTC
This sequence comes from Nitrospiraceae bacterium, assembly GCA_035462675.1. Taxonomy (GTDB): domain Bacteria; phylum Nitrospirota; class Nitrospiria; order Nitrospirales; family Nitrospiraceae; genus Palsa-1315. Next base: position 1,130 of record DATHTZ010000274.1, read on the forward strand.
TGCTGAATGGGCTGGATGCCTGCCGCCATGTGAAGAAATCCTGTCCTGAAGTCAAGATTATCATCCTGACAATGCATGCGGAACAACACTTTGTGAACGAAGCATTTCGTGTCGGAGTCGGAGGGTATGTCTTGAAAACCTCGGTTGCGGATGAGTTGTTGTTTGCGGTGAATGAAGTCCTGCAGGGACGCACATACATTTCGCCGGTCGTTACACAGGGTATGGTCGACCAGGCGTTGGAATCGACCACTCAGACACCGAAAAAGCCGACAAGCACCCCGGTCGTGATGTTAAGTCTACGACAGAGGGAGGTTTTGCAACTGGTGGCGGAAGGCAAATCCAATAAGGAAATTGCGGCCGCGATTAATGTGACGGTAAAAACCGTTGAGTTTCACAAAGCCAGAATCTCGAAGGAACTTGGGGTCCGGACCACAGCCGACCTCACGAAACAAGCCATCTCCCTCGGGCTCATTGACACGCCCGAGGTCTCTCCGCCATCTAGCGCCCACTCCAACTGATCAAGGCCTTTTTACCGAAACCCTTCCCGGCAGGGCCGGATGAGTGAGCGTCAGAGTTCGGTCATTCCCTTGACCAACGCAAACCTCGTCAGCTCGGCAATGGTCTTGATGCCGAGCTTATTCATGATCCCCGCTTTATGGAACTCCACCGTTTTCACGGAGATGCCCATCGTTGTGGCAATCGCACTAGTAGGAACACCATTGGCAAGCATGCCCAAGACCTCATGTTGCCGCGGTGTCAAGTGGACGTGGTATCCATCGGGACGGCTCCACGGTTGCTCGATCGATTCCCGAACATCTGCTGCAACTTCAGGAGACACATAACGGCGGTTGTTCATCACCGTGCGGATAGCGATCAGCAACTCGGTCGAAGCGGACTGCTTGAGGACATAGCCGTTCGCGCCTTTTCGAAACCCTTCGCTGACATAGAACGGCTCGCTGAGCATCGTGACGAGAATGATTTTTACATGGGGGAGTTTTTGTTTGAGCACCGGGATGAGATCAAACCCGCTTATGTCAGGCATTGAAATGTCCAGCAAGATAATGTCCGGGGCCGACCCCGGGGCCTTCTCCAAAATTTCGGCCCCACTATGAGCCGTGCCGACAATAACCGTGTCATCCGCTAGTAACTGCCGAAACCCTTCCAGCACCAAGAGGTGATCATCGGCAATGAAGACCCGTGGCTGATACATACTCCTCCGAAACGGTATGCTTAACTGATAACAGTCATCGGCTGAACAATGGCTAATAGCGCAGATGATAGCACATCGCCAGGCAACACCACCTGTGGTTTACCCTAGCTCGAGGTGAGCAGATCGGAAGCCGCAAAGCCCTAGAAATTCATTTCCAGCTGGCGAGGAAGATTTTATCCAGCGGGCGAGATGCAGTGCCCCATTGACGGACTCTCTCTTCCTCAGATTTTAGCGGCCACGACACGGTGTATTTCAAATGAACCTAGGGATTCTTCCAGTGTTAAGGGCTGTCTCGCCACGTTAGCCTATAACATACGGAGTTCTAGAAGTGGGTTAACGTGTGTTTCGGCAACGGACAATGTATTAGGAACTCAACGATGGGCAAGGGCGAGATCGTGCGACTACCCAGGACTGTCATGTCGTCAAAACCTTCGAGCAACGATCGCACACCCATGAAAACCGGAGGACGGAAGCGGTCGGGGATCTATCTCGAATCCACCGAGGACGAACAATTGGGAGTCCTTCCACATGAATGCACCCGTGTCAAAGACGCCATGAGCCGTTCCGTGTCTGTCGTCACCCCATTGACCGAGATCGCGGAAGCGGTGCAATTGATGAAGTCGTTGGACATCGGCGCTCTCGTCGTCTGTAACGGGAGTTCCCTTGTCGGCACGCTCTGCGACCGAGATATTGCGCTGGCGAACATGCCCCCTTCAGCAGCCATTCAAGAGGTGATCACCTATAATTCCGCTTATTGCTTAGAGACCGACTTGCTTATCGATGCCCAGGAGATGATGCGCGCTCGCGGATTAGCCGCCCTCCCCGTTCGAGATTCCAGTGGCCTTCTTTCAGGAGTATTGATGAAGGTTATGGGAACAACGGTGATCTTTCTTTTCTTAGTACCCTTGATAGTAGCCTTTTGGCTTTCGGTGGCCTGGTCAGCAGATGTCACGCCTGTGCCTTCTCCGCCGTTAGGATTACGCCCCGATAATTCTCAAGAACCGAACACAACGCCTTCACGAATAGATCCAGGTATAGAACGCCGCCCTCAGACGATTCCTGATCCTCGTTCCGCAGTGACTCCCCCCAATGTCGATCCCAAGATGACGATCGATCCTGAAACTGCTCCTCCTGCCATGGAGAAACTGAAGCCCGGCGGCTCTGAGGGCCTCCCTCGCAAGCCTTCGCCCCGCTGAGTGACACTGAATTATTTTGTTTTTCAAGATGAATCCGCTGATTGTTAAGGAAGTTCCTCCAGCGTCCTGATAGGACCTCTTTGATACTCATCAGTGTAGTGTGATGAAGGTCCCAGGCTTTAAACAAGAGCGACTTATCACGTGAATCATGAAACCGGCGGCTCACTGATCTTCGATCCTGCCTCACACGCACAATCCCTCCGTTCCCAAAGACGCCGACTAGATTCCCACTCGCCCGGGCCTCGTTCCTGGCCTAGGAGATTCGCCGCAAGAATACTAGGCAGGTTCCTAGGCCTGCAAACTCTCCGGGAGGCGTATAGATTGAATGGGACGTTAGAACTAATCTATCTCGGTGAGAGGCGGCGGGGAAGGACACAGGAATAACCTTCCTAGGTATT
>DATHTZ010000275.1:0-10618 GCA_035462675.1 Nitrospiraceae bacterium
GGGGCAATAGGGCTTGCAATGTAAAATATTACATGATATCGTTTCTCAATATCAAACAGTGCGCCGCTGTTCCACACGGCGATACATAGCAGTTGAGGCCAGAGTCATTCAGGACGGAGCCCAAGGTCATCACAAGTGACCATGGGCTTTTTTGTTGGATGCACGCATAGCGAGATTCCTCAACCTGTGGGATTGGCGCGAGGCGAACGAGATCATCGGATAGACGCAATTCAGGGAGGGCTCAGCGGATGTATATCTGTCTGTGCAAAGGAATCAAGGAGGATGGATTCTGTGAAATCGTGGCACGGCATCGGGGCTGTCCTCAAGCGGTGAAATCAGCCATGGGGTTGGACGAGTCTTGTTGCGGCCGCTGCGAGAGGAAATTGGAATCCATGATTCATCACATTTCAGCAAGTCTGCTGAACGATTGAACAAGGAGCTGAAGGTGGCTGATCACATGAAAGGACGGGTGATGACTGGATCGTGTCGGAAGTGTGGTGGTTTCCTGATCGTGGGGCGAGTGCTCGATTACCACAGCCCGACGGACGTGATGAAATGCATCAACTGTGGGTGGCATCGTCGGGATGTTCAGCCGTCTTTCGGTCCCCTAGATGGCGCAAGGAATCGGGGCGCGTACAGGTAAATCGTTCAAACAAAGGAGCAACGCGATGAAACGAAACGGGATGCACGCATTGGACTTTCAAGGTCCGGCGCTGGTCGGGGGAGACCTCACCTATGTAGATGGCACGCGTTATATGAATAGGGTCGTGGCGCTCTGTTTTTTGTCTTACGTCGGCCTTTTGTCGGCCGGCGAGATCGACCGGCATGCCGCGCGATTCGACAAGGTCGGCGCGACGCTCCTAATCGTCAGTTCAGGTGGGCGTCCTCTGCATCGATTGTGGATCGGGCATCCGGACAAGCCGAATACGCCGGTTTTAGAGGATCTATGCGGTCGTCTCCACCGCTTATTTGGCGTGGCGGCGAGGGAACGGTCGGCACGGTGCCATACGTTCATGATCGATCGGAGTGGAATTCTCCGCTTACGTGTCACGCATGATTTTGTCGATAACGATCTGGAGACGCTTCGTAAGATTGTCGGATTGACCGACCTCCGCAGGGCGAACGCGGAGCCCGATCACGAGGTAATTCCGAACAAGTCGGACTATGTGCCCGTGTAACTCAAGTCATGTGTCAGGCGAATTTCTTACATCAAGGAGACGTGAGCCATGGAAAATGCTATACGCGGTGAGCTGCAATCGAAGATGGCGTTCTGCGGATGCGGGAAGCTCCACTTTACCTATGGTCCTATAACGCTGCATTTCGACAGAAGCGAGTTTCTGACGTTCGCGGATTCGGTCGGCAGACTTGGAGCGCTCCTCAGGCAATCGACCAAAGAGTCGGCAATCGCACCGAGTCATGTTCCCAACGCCACCATCTGCCATTAGGTAAGAAGGAGGGCCGTGAAATTCCGTCACTGCCGGTCGGCGGTCCGATGGCGGCATTCGACGCGTCTTCGTAGAGAGCGACACGTAACGTTAGATAGATCTCATGATCAAACCCGTGCGATGGGGAGGTAGAGAATGTGACGAAGCTAGCGTGCAAGAAATGCGGTCGGTCAAGGTATGTGAAGCGCGGGACCATACGGGGCCACCAGCGATATCTGTGCCAGGACTGCGGCTGCCATTTCACGGCGACGGCGGTGCGGGGCAAGCCGCCTGCGATGAAGGCGCTGGCGGTGTTGCTCTACGCGATGGGAAACGTGACTCAGGGAATGATCGCTCGGCTTCTAGGCGTCAGCCACGCAGACGTTTACAAGTGGATAGGCAAGAAAGTGGAAAAACTACCGGAGCCCTTTTCAAAAGTCTCGGACGGGGTGGTGCACATTGATGGGATGTGGCAGTTTGTCAATGGGAGAAAAATCAGGTTTGGGTCCGAAGAGCCTTCGATCTTGTGGCAAGGTGAACCCTGGCGAGGGAGCTGGGTGGCCGTGATGATGCGACCTGACAAAAACTTCTCGAAAATGTTTGGATCGAAAGAGGTCTCTTCATGGCAGACAGATGGGAAGGCTTCTGATTCCTCCTCTCAGCAGATCGATTGAGGTCCACACGCATGTGACAGTCCTCATCGAACGGGAGAAGGGGGGCGGGCATTAATATTTTGAATATCTTGCAAGCTTCCCCCAAAGATCCAGAATCGCGTTCTATCGATCTTGTTGCTAAGTGCCTCCGCAATGATGAGTCAAAGAGGCTTAATCGTGAAAAACAGCCGGGCTCGACGTGATGACGAACTGGGAGTGATCATCAGTCTGGCTATCGCGTTCGGGATGGTGATTGCAACTGTGGCCGCGATGTGGGTATCGAGCATTGTCTCCAAAGATGCAGCGATAGTGATGTCTCCGCGTACTTTCGATACTCCGTTGGTTCCGTCGAAAGGCGAGATCGCCTCCGATATTTCTCGAAAAGAGTCGAGGGAGTAAGGTGACGCTAGCCTAGGTCTCCCTGGCAGAGAAAAGGAATGGAGTCCTGAGCGGGGAGAGGTTATGCCGGGCGTAGAATAATGGTTTCGGCCAGCTCGCTGAGAAGAGATTCTGTCTCAGCCCAGCCGAGACAGGCATCGGTGATGGAGACGCCGTGGGCCAGCGCTTTTCCCTGCTGCCAGGTCTGCTTTCCGGGGTTCAGGTTGCTTTCGAGCATCAGTCCCATGATGGATTGGCGGCCATCGCGGAACTGGTGGAGGACTTCGCGCGCGACCGGACCCTGGCGCCGATGGTCTTTATTGGAGTTGTCATGGGAGCAGTCGATCATGATGGGGCGGGCGATGCCTTCGCCAGCCACAGCCGCTTCGGCGTTGGCCACATGCTCGGCGTCGTAGTTGGTTTTCCCACCCCCGCCGCGGAGGACGATGTGTCGGTCTGGGTTACCCGCGGTCTTAATGATCGACGTTTGTCCCTCGGTATTGATGCCGACGAAGTGGTGCGGCGCGCGGGCCGACGTCATCGCATTGATTGCGACTTGCAAGCTGCCCTCTGTTCCGTTTTTGAAGCCGACCGGCATCGAGACACCGCTGGCTATTTCCCGATGCGTTTGGCTTTCTGTGGTGCGGGCTCCGATGGCCGTCCAGCTGATCAGGTCGGCGACGTACTGTGGGCTGATGGGGTCGAGCAATTCGGTCGCGCAGGGCATACCGGATTGATTGATCTTCAGCAATATGGTTCTCGCGAGTTCCATTCCGGTTGCGATGTCGCACGTACCGTCTAGATGGGGGTCGTTGATGAGCCCCTTCCAGCCGACCGTCGTTCGGGGTTTCTCGAAATAGGTTCGCATGACGATGAGCAACCGGTCGCGCAACATATCGGCCACCGGCTTCAATCTGTCGGCGTACTCATAGGCGGCTTCAGGATCGTGGATCGAACAGGGTCCGACGATTATCAGCAGGCGTTCACGGTCTTGGCCGTGCAGAATGCGACGAATAGCATCCCTGGTTTCAATGACCAGCGCGGCGGCTTGGTCGGTAATCGGGAGCTTGGCCTTGATCGTTCGCGGCGAGGGCAGCGGTTTGATTTCAAGGATGTGCTGGTTATCAAGTGGTTTCTGCATGGTCCTGATTTTTCCCTTGGCGATCGCCTTCTTGGCACACTTCGAGAATGCGATTCGCTCTTGAAACACAAGAAACATAGCCAATTCCGAGAGAAATGTCCACCGCAGTGGAGGTGGAAGATGGCAGAGGCTCTCCGCAACTCTCCCGTGCGTTGGGTTTGACAAGCTTCGAATGTCCATGTTACGTAGCGGTCCCTTACTAGTTTTACTAGGTTGTTTGATTAAGTCGATGAACCGGACGATATCATTCATGAACGGCATGATCGCCAGTCGGCGCGTTCTGCGGTCACTGCAGTGCGGCATCGCTGCCGGTCTTATTCTGCTATTGCTCGCCATTGCTCCGTTTGCCGTTGCCCAGGACGTGCATCATGAGCTGGCCGCAGCCGATACGGATGGGCATGAGCACTCGGATACTGACATCTGTCAATGGGTTCAACATCATACGGCCGGCTCGCTCGATGTTGATGTTTCTCATCTGAGTGTCTGCGACCTTGTCCGCAATCAGAATCCCTCTGTCGAATCAGTTCTTCTTTCGGTCGATCTCTCGGACGTCGGTCCTTCCCGCGCACCTCCCTGCTCCTAACCACCTGAACTGCTTGCAATGTGCGCTGTCGTGCCGGTGGACACTGTCTCCGGAAAGCTGGCGCACGCGTCATTCATGTTGTGTTGAGCTGTGGAGTTGCGATGTTGCGTACTACTTCTCTTGGCCTATGGATTGGGCTCATAAGCATTTTCGCTTTGGTGATGTCATGTGTGTCCGGCGCAGGCGACACTGTCTCTGCGGCGGACAACGAAACCCTCACGATCATCGGCCTGGTTCAGGGTCAGGATCTTCGCCGGGTGGATCAAGCTATCGTGCAGGTGCGCGATCAGGAAGGCAACGTTGTGACGCAGGGGGTCACGAACCAGGCCGGGGAATTCACTGTGACGGTCCCGCAAGAGGGCACGTATTCCGTCAGTGCTGTTCAGGATACCTATAAGAGCGAATTCGTGGTGGTGAAAATCGGTATGGAGCCAACGGCTTCGGTAGCGCTCACTCTGGCAGTGACGAAAGACATTGCCCTGGAGATTGTCTCTCCCTTGCCGGCCATTCAGTACAAAGCCTCAAGCGAGACCTACCAACTCAGCCGCAAGGACATCGAAGTCCTGCCCAAGGGGAACAACAATGATGTCTATGAGGTGCTGTTGACGGTTCCTAGCGTGGCCTATGGGGCGCTGAAGCAGACACACATTCGGCAGGATCACGCCAACCAGCAGTTCCGTATCGACGGCATCCCCATCCCCGATACAGTCAGCGGTTCGTTTGCCGATATTGTTCCCCCCCGGGCCTGGGAGCGAGCCGACATGATCCTCGGCGGAATGGAAGCGCAGTATGGGAATAAGACGACGTTACTCGTGGATATTACGAGCAAGAGCGGCACGAAACCGGGTTTCGGCTCTATGCAACTCTTCGGCGGATCCAATCAAACCCTGAACCCGTCGTTTGAATATGGAGGCACCGTCGGAGAAAAGTTTCGTTACTATGGTTTGAATAGTTTCATCACCACGGATCGCGGTCTGGAACCGCCGACGCTCGGGTACACGAACAACCACAATCAGAGCGAAAAGAGCAATACGTATCTGCGCGGCGATTACCAGCATGACAATCGCAATAACTTCAGTTGGATCTTTCTCAATTCGGTGGCGAAGTACCAGATCCCAACGATACCCAACCTCACGGCGAATCCGGATGTATTGGCGCTGCTCCCTGCCGGCTTCACTACGGGAGCCTCCCAGAACGTCGACCAGTTTCAGAAGGAGAATAATCAGTACTCCCAGTTGGTGTGGCGGCATGATGTGGACGCCGTGAACTTCTTCAGCCTGGGGTTCTATTTCCGCAGAGGGGAGGCGGACTTTCATACTCCTGCGAACAATGCGTTAGCCTATGCCGACGATGCGAACAGTGCTCAAACGGCCAATCAGAGGCGAACAGCTTATACAGGAGGAGGACGGTTGGACCATACCTGGGTTCTCAACAGCCAGCATCTGGTGAAAACGGGGTTGCAAATCGACTATACGAATGCAAACAACACGGCACAGGTCTTCGCGTTCGACACCAGCGGTGGGGCTCCGGCTGGGCCGGTTCTCTCTTTGCAGTCTTCCAATCGGAATATCCAATGGCGAGAAGAGTTCTGGCTGCAGGACCAGTGGAGCCCGAACGATCAGTGGACATTCAATGTGGGCGCGCGAGCGGACATCATTCAGGGCTTCTACAACGAAGGGCAAGTCAGTCCCCGTCTCGGCGCCACATACAAACACAATCAATCGAACGTGTTTCATGCCTACTATGGCCGACTGTTCACCCCGCCGAATGTCGAGCAGATCGCGTTCGTGAATCTCAATACGCAGAATACCACTGCCGCTCCGGACGACCCGACCGGCTTTCGGCCTCGGGCGGAGCGTTCCCATTATTTCGAAGTCGGAAGCTATCACGCGCTCGGCCGGTATGCCACCTTGCAACTGACGGGCTACTACAAGCTCGATCACTATATGAATGATGCCGGCCAGTTCGGCGCCACCCCCATGCTGAATTACTTTGCGTTCCAAAACGGGTGGAAACGGGGTATCGATGGAGCGTTGAAGGTGCAATTCACCGATAAGTTGACCGGGCGCGGCAATGTGGGCTGGGGGCAATGCAAGGGATACGGGCTGCAGTCTGGGCAATATCTTCTCGACAGCAAGGAGATCGGTGACATCAATTCAAAGGGAGGGGTCTTTTGCGATCACTCGCAGTTTGTGACGAGTTCGGCTATCGTGACGTATCGGCTTCTGGAGCGAACACACGTCACCGGCCAGATGTTGTACGGATATGGCTTGCGAACGTCAGCCGACGACGATGCAAAAACGAATTCTACTCATTCTCCTTCCTATACTGTGTACAATGCGTCGCTCACGCACGTGATCCCACTTCCCTGGGACAATCAAAAGATGCTGCTCGGTTTCGACATCATCAATCTGCTCGACCAGCAGTACTTCTATAACACCGGTGAAGGGAGCATCGGTCTAGGAATTGCGCACGCGGGGACGCCGAGGTCGTACTTCTTTCGCGCGCAATGGTTCTTTTAGCAGGATGCTGAAAAGGCCGCCAGTTTCGTTCTCGGCTCATCGAAATCCTCAACGTACCCCCGAGGGTACGCCTCCGGTTTCGATTCGCCTGCGGCCTTGCTGTGGACGGCCATTTTGAGCATCCTGCGCGGTGCTTCCCCCGTTGTTCTAGACGTGTGGACCAGCGAAGGTATGGCATGTCAAATTATATTTTCTGCAGCCTGCTAGAAGTCGTGATTGGTGACGAGTGATGGGTGATGAGTGGACCGGTAGCGATCCAATATGGTTGACCCTATGATGACATTGCCACATACTACCGGGCTGCTTCTTCGACGCCTCGTGCGCTGCTGCGTGCTGTGTGTCTCTCTCTGGCCGGCCATTGCATTTGCGGTGGCTGGCGATGAGGCCACGCATGAAGCAGACCATCAGGAAGATGTGCTGGAGTTGCCTGAGGTTCATGTCCACGGCCTGTCGCTCAACAAGGATCAACAGCTTGGACCGGTTCCCAAAGCCACACCGTGGCCGACTATTCCGCCTGCCTTGGACGGCAAAGAACTCGACGATTGGATGAAAGCGCGCATGTTGGTTTCCAGGGATGCGACGGTAACGGTGGTAGTCTTGGAGCCTGCCAAGCATCGGGAACTCACCATCGCCGGCATGGCAGCGTTGAATAAATGGACTTTCGACCCCCAGCTGAAAGGTGATGAGCCGATCGATGGGGAACTCACCGTGCGCATCCACTTCCGCACGCGGTGAGGATCGTCATCGTCAATAGTCATTTGTCATTCGGCGAGTACTTAGCGGGAGATGGGTTGACGAATGACGGGTGACGCTTTATCGTCATCACATGAGCTTGGACGAATCTCTCTTTCGCGCCATCAACGGGTTCGCTGGGCAGTCGGCCTGGTTAGACGAACTGGCACTCAGTCTCTCCAGATCGAACCTGCTGTGGGTTCCCGGTATCTTGCTGACCGGCTATTGGCTGTGGTTGTCGTGGCGGGAGGTGTTGTTGGCCGCTCCGGTGCTGGCTGCTTCCATCGGCATGTTGGATTTCGTCGGAGCGCGGATCAAAGACCTTGCGGCCCGCCCGCGGCCTTGTATGGCGCTCTCGGATATCCACCAGATCGAAGCCTGCGGCAAGACCTTCGGATTCCCGTCGAATCACGCTATCAACACCGCGACAGCGGCGGCTTTTCTCCACGTCTTCTATCCACGGTCAGGCTGGGTGAGTTGGCCATTGGTTGGACTGATTGGTCTGGCGCGTGTGTATATCGGGGCCCATTACGTCACGGACGTATTGGGTGGGTGGGTGATCGGCGGCTTGTTCGGAGCCGGGGTTGCCTGGCTGCTCCTGCGCTACTCGCGTATACGTTCTTCGATGGCAAGCCCTACAGCCTAACCCTCTGTGCTCTCAGAGCCTTCAAGACAGTGTAACAGGTCTGTTTGGCAGCGCTCTTGGTCGTAGCCTCGCCCAATCAACACGATCGCGTGACTCGGTTCGTCGAGCAATGTAATCGGCGTAATCGTCGCGTTGCCCGGCGGGGCATATTGAAATTCTTGAAGCTCCGGTCCCTTGGCGAAGCGGAAGAAGCCTTTCGCCCGTTCAAGCTCAGGGGGCAGGGTTTTCATCCAGCTCAGGAATCGAACAAGGTTCAACGGGCCTGGCAGCCGAACCGTCGTGGCGATGGGATGATACGATGCCCGCTTGCCTGTTGCGGACGATCGAGGCACTCCGAATTCCACATTCACCGCTGCGGTCGGCGTGATGCGGGTGATTGGTTCGAGCAACGATGAGGGATCGATCCTGGCATGGCTGGTTTCCCAGACCCGCGCGTAGGGGTTTTGCTCGATGATCGAGGTCTTGAACGCCTCCCAATGCCCCGGAACATAGAGATCTCGTTTATTGAGAATGAGTTCGTCGGCGCAGCGAATCGCCTGTTTGGTGACGAATCCCCCCATACTCTCCCGGTCTGTGGGGATGGGGTGTAGGAGGGCAATGACTTTTTCTAAATGTGTGAGCCGAGCGGTATAGAGATCGGTGACACCGTCGATCACTTCGGCTGGATCGGCCATGCCGGAGCATTCCAGGACGATCACATCCGACTCATAGTCCCGCACCAGTTGCGCGATTCCCCAGGACAAGTCTTCCTTCGTATCGCAGCAAACGCAGCCGCCGGCGAGGTTCATCACTTGTTCGGCAATGGTGCCCGCCCGCGGGCCGTCGATGCTGACTTCACCGGCTTCGTTCATCAACACGCCGGCCCGTTTGCCATGGTTCTTCCAATGTTCAAGTAGCCTCATTAAGAGGGTGGTTTTGCCTGCGCCGAGGGAGCCGCAAAGAATATAAAATGGGATCGGGGTTGTGGTCATGGTCTCAATGGGTGTGAGGCAGAGATCGTAGGGGCATGTGCCTGCGCATTGCTGAATCGTTCAGTGATGTACATGCGCGAGTCCTTCATCCTGGTGCTGCTTAGCCAACGTGGTGAGATCGCAGTGGATCTCGTCAGTGTGGCAACAGGTGGTGCCCATCTGAATCGTCAGATGTTTAATGCCAAAATCTGCGCTGACCTTGGCGCGGATGGTATGAAGTAAATGATTGGTCAGTGCCGAATCGTCTCCATCGACGAGGATATGACAGGTCATCATAATCAGTCGAGGCTCCACCGCCCAGATATGGAGGTCGTGGACGTTTTTCACGCCAGGGATTGCTTCGATGGTCTCAGCTACGTGTGAGGCGCTGATCTTCGGCGGAGTCGATTCCAACAAGACGTCCAGCGATTCTTTAAACAGCGGCCAGGCCCCTTTGGCAATGGCTGCGACGACCAGCAAACTGATCAGCGGATCGAGCACGGTCCATCCGGTCAATAAGATGGCCCCGCCGCTGATCACGACGCCTAGGGACACCCAGGCATCACCTAGCATGTGCCAAAAGGCGCTCCGGATATTGAGATCATCTTTGGCTCCATGTTGCAAGAGGAGGGCGATGCTCAGATTCGCTGCGAAACTCAGGGCGGCGATCGCCATGACCCAGCCGCCGTCCACCGGGATGGGCTGCAGCAGCCGCTTGAGTCCCACGAGTGCGATGCCGAGGGCTGTGAGCAACAGGATGAATGAATTCAAGAACGCCGCAATGATGCCGGCTCGATGATACCCGAATGTTCTGGCTTCTGTGGCAGGCCTAGCCGTGAGGAGATGGGCATAGAGGGCAAGAAAGAGCGCGCCCTGGTCGACGAAGTTATGTCCTGCATCGCTCATGAGCCCGATGCTGTCGAGGACCCATCCGCCGATGAACTCAGCGACGATGATCGCCGCGTTCAGTGCCAGAGCGAGGTGCAGCCGGGAGCGGAGATGTTCGTATGACGCAAGGGAAGACATTGCTTATAGTGTCGCACGGCCTTCGCATCACAGCAAGCTTTCAGGGTAGATGGAGAGCATTGCCCATAGGGGGCATGACCTGCTCTTTCCTAACCTAGTCATCATGGTTTTTTGAGCGGCAACCGTTCGCTGAGAACGGGATATTTCGCATGACCGACGCCAAAGTTGCCACTTGCAGGATCGGCTGCCACGACACGCAGCGTGATGCCATCTGGGGCATCTTTGGGGAGCGGCACGAAAAATGGCGCTTCAAAGCTGGCTTTCTCTCCGCTGTAGAACATCTGCAACCGTTCGAGAATATGATCGCCGATCAGCAGCTCGCCATAGATGTGCACCTTTCGGGAGTCCCAGTCACCATGGGGTCTCACCAGTGCGCCCGACAAGGTCCTAATCGATGCGCGCAGCACGACGTCGTCTTTTCCGATGAGCGATTCACTCGCCTTGGGATGCTCGATCTGCACGATATATCCATACAGGGCCAGCACAATTCCGTCGTTGGTCAAGTCATGGCCTGGAATGAGCCAGACCCGTTTGCTGACACGCTGGCTTGATGCGGGATAGGC
>DATHTZ010000276.1:0-14883 GCA_035462675.1 Nitrospiraceae bacterium
CCCGACACCCTCCCCTGCATGTTCTGCAGGCGGGTGAAGAGATAGTCCAAGCCCGATTGAAAAATCGGGGCACTTGTAACCGGCTGGTCGCAGGTTCGAGTCCTGCCCGGGGAGCCAATCCAGTCCAAAAGTGGGCACTTCACCCTGTGGAGTGCCCCCTTTGTTTTCTCCCACCACACGCGCCAGCGCCGTATAGCTACCCTTCATCACCAGCTGCCTGTTCTGATAACGGATCTCCTCGACTAAGAGCTTCAGATACTTTTTGCTGAAAGCCTGATCTTTTTCAAGCAACCGTTCGCGCAAGGCTATAGTGAAGATGTGTACCTTCTTCTCTCCCAACGCCTCGACCGGCATTTGCTTAAGCCGTCGATGTCCGGCAATCTCTATCAGAAGGCCTTGTCGTTGCGCTTGAATCTTGTTGGCTCGCGCTGTCAGTGTAGAATCCATCGGCAGGAAACCTTTTTCAACCGCTTCGTACAACTGATTACTTCTGAGCTGGAGGCTTTCGAGTTCCTTCGTCAATCGCTTCAGTTTGGTATCGTGCGCGGCTTGTGACGCTCCCAATCGCTTTCGAAGGCTCTCCAACATGGCTCGGACTCGTGGCACAGTAAAGACACGATCCGCCAACGAGGACAATACCAGCCGGTCTACCTGTTCCGTAGGGAGATTGTCGCTCGTGCACATGTCGTTGCCTTTCAGAATCCGGCTTGAACACTTGTAATAGCGGTACTTCCCCCCTTTTCCCGTCGCCAACGTCATGCCCGCCCCACAGGCCCCACACTTGAGCAACCCCGTGAGCAGCGTCGGACAATTAACGACACGTGGTGGCATACGCTCCGGAGATCGCGACGCTAATTTTTCTTGCACGGCGGTAAAGAGACCGTCAGACACAATCGGTTCCACCTTGATTAGGATCCATTCTGTCCGTGGCTTCACACGCCGGACCGCCCCACCCCGCTTCTCACACTTATTGAAATAGTATTCCCCGATATAGGCCCGGTTGGTCAACACCTCATGGACCCGACCTTTAACCCATTGGTGTCCTCGAACCAAGAGACCCTGTTCATTCAAGTGGACCGCAATGCCATGGATCCCAAGATCTCGCCCTCGATCTCCGTACAGGTAGCGCTCGAACACCCGACGGACCACGACCGCCTCTGACTCATCGAGTGCTAGCTGCTTCTTCTTCCCCTTGTTGCCAGGGAATTGCACCTCAACTGCCCGATAGCCAAACAGCGGACGTGAGCCATTAAAAAATCCCTGCCGGGCGTTCTCGCGCATGGCTCGCAAGGTATGTTTGCCATTCTCTTTGCTCTGATACTCGTCGAACAGGCTAAAGACCCCGCGAATCATCTCGCCGGAAGGATCATCGCTAGTCTGCTGTGTAATGGACACCACGCGAACCCCACACCGTTTGAGGTTTCGTTCGTACAGGCCAAATTCGAGCGAGTTGCGGAAAAAGCGTGAAAAACTATGCACCACGATCGCGTCAAAGGGGGAGGGCACGGCAGAGGCTTCGGCCATCATCCGTTGAAACACCGGTCGTCGGTCATCCGTGGCCGATGCGCCAGCTTCCACATACTCGGTGGCCACACTATGGCCTTGGGCCTGGCACCAAGCCCGCATCTGGTGCACTTGGTCAGGGATCGACAGGTCTTTCTCGGCCTGTTTACTCGTCGAGACTCGCGCATAGAGAGCGACAATCATGGGCTTACCTCTCTTCCTCTCGTGCCAAAAGCGTCGCTTGTATCAGATCACCGAGATACGACTCAATCAACCGCACTTCGGCTTCGGTCACACGATCAAGCTCACCGTCAACAATCACGGATAGGTCAGTGGGTTCAGCATCATGGGCCACTCATCGGCCACCGCCTTTCGTGCATCATGTATTCCGGCCCTCTCCGTCCCGTTCATCCGATCTCACATGGCCCTCTAACCGCTCCAACTCCCTCTCCAATCCACTCCGTCCGAACTCATTCAGCACCACCGTTCGAAACGCCTGAAACTGGCTTGCAGGTAACGAGGACTGCGCCACGAGCAAGATACGCGTGACCCGGTGATTGACCAGCTCTACGACTTGCGCCTTGCTTACCATTCCCCCAACTCAATGGCTTTCATCCGCTTTCGAACCTCAATTTTCCAACTCAAGGGATCGAAGAGCCGCTGCAATCGTTCCCCCAGCAAGCCATAGGCCTCTTCTTCGCTCATCATGGGCTGCCCCTGTTTCACACAGGACACGGCAGCCATGCGTTTGAGATAGCCATAGATGCTAATGGTCAACCGGATCAGCCGTTCATCCAGCACCAGTTCTTTCCCCTCAACCCGCTTGGTCTCCAGCGTATGCAATTCGGTAATGCGTTGCTGCAGATCCACCCACAGGGGATGGAGCGGCCACCGAGACCGGTTACTGTCGTCGGTCCTAGTCCGCAACGTGTCGTGGTGCTCCGCAAGGAACCGAAGCAACCTGCCCTGCTGTTCCTGAAGATCTGCAAACGCCCGAATCCCGCAACTCCGCAAGAGCGGCTTTCTAACTTGCCACTCGATCCGCCACACATGCTCCTCTTGCCCCCACAGCGCGTAGAACCAGACTTTGTCGCTCTGCTGTGTGATTTCGGCCACCTTGTCATAAACCCGGAGGACCACATCACCCTTGCCAAAAGTAAACGTCTGAACCGTGCCATGCTCACGGTGTTGACTATCTTTATTCGACAGACTCACAAACGAATCGACATCAAAGTCCGGTGCCGCTAACGAGTAATCAAAGCAGAAATCCACCCGTGACAGCGTTTCCGGTTGCTGCACCTCACAACCCACTGCCGCAGCCCACTTCAGAAACGTGTCATGGAGGGCCGGAGCCGATTGCCGCCAGAGGGCTTGGCTCCGGAAGGTCACAAAACACGAGGGGACGTTGAACTCCCTCAGTTCAATCTTGAAATCCTCGTTCGTGAGCACAAACGGATAACCCGAGCTACTCCCATAGGGTTGGAGGAAAAACTCCGTGCCACCCAGCGTTACCGCCCGAGGCTCCCGGCTCTTGTCCATCCGGAGTTGCTCTTTGATGACTGCAAGCTTCGTGAAGTCGAGATACTTGGTAACAGGCGGACTGAGGTAGTACCCGCACTGTAGGGTATCAATGCCGTGAAGCAACAGCTTGTAGGGTGCGTCGCCCGTGTTCATGTCAGTCCAGTTTCGGAAGAGGTTCCAGGCGAAGCGCTTGCCCCTCGATCCCCACCGTAATCCCTTTGACGTTGTCTATCTTCAGTTGAAGAGGACCGCTCAAGGCCATCACGGTATCCATGAGCGGGATGAGGTTGAGAGCAAGAAACAGATCCGCCGTATCCGGCTCGATATGCGCAATGCGAATGACATACATCGCAGGGTTTTTGCGCTCGATGGGAGTGTGCGCCAGACTGCCCTGCATATCGCTGTACACCCAAAATGGGTAGTGGTGTATCCACGAGGGCAAGGCTTGATAGAGCCACCACTGAATCGCTTCCCCCTCAAATGCCTCGCTATTTTTCGCCTTGTGTTTCAAACCTCGCAACCGTTCAATATAGATCCCCTCATCACGCAGACGCTTGTAAAAGGCCAGGGTCCAGATATCCAGGATGGAGAACAATCGCCACTTCCCGAACCGTTCTTCACCCTTCCCAGACCCGAGGCCATGAAAGAGTTGACTCAGGATGCCTGCCCGGACCCAATCCATGAGTACCTTGCGTGACACACCTATGCACGCATGAACATCGCCTGAGGTGAATCGACGTTGTCGGAGCAGCTCGACGAACAGACTCCAATTTGGCGGGAGACTCGCAAGGTTCGGCATCTCAAGCTGAGGGAGGGAGGGGCGTTGTATTTTCGACTGCACTCGTTTCTTCATGGCCATATCGTTACCATGATGTTACGATTGTGTCAAGCCGCTGATCCGTTAGATGGGTGAAAGGAATTCGGCTGAGCGTATTTGTGACAGATGTGGTGAGAACTGACCAAGCTCAACGCCTGGTTCGCAATATCATACAGACTGAGGCGCTCTATCCTCCGCAAACTCTTCAATTGAACGTTCCTCGGCCCCCGCAACCTTCCTCAAACAGAAAGGGGGGAGTCTCACGACACCCCCCTGCTCCCCCCAATGCGCCCGCGTGTCCGCCGGCGTAGACGACGAAAAAGAAGATCGCAACGTGACAACCCTCCCCGATCTGTACCCATTGCGAACTTTACGATTTGAGCTTCCAAGGACACCTTTCGCATAAATCGGTAGCGATCGGCTATGAATTTTGTTCCCATCGAGGTTCCCATAGTTTCCAGTGATTCTTATCATGGTCTGTCAGTTCGCCGTGTTTAATACCACAGAGCCATTCCTGCCAGTGATACATGTCAGTTTCGCCTATACGGCCCCACTTAATTTCTGTACAGTTTGTTGAAGAATGTAAACTGTGATTTCTGCAAAGAATTCATCTGCTTCGAGCTCCCACTCCTTAAGAGACATCCAGACGCATTCGCTGGTGACTCTGGTGAGAAACGTTTGAGTGTCTTATGCGGCGATGAGTCTTGAACAAATCCAGTGGGTTTCCTGCATTCGACTGACCTAGCCACCTGCCCACAAGGTAAGTGGGGCACAACAACATGGTGGAAATGGTGACAGAGAGGAGGAGAAAATTCGTTTTTCATTTTGCTGGTAGTCACGGATGGCCCCCGCACAACCTGCAGGCTGTGCAAGAAGGGCCGCTCTCTAAGTCTGCTAAGGGACTGCTACAGACTGAGGGGCTGCTTCAACCAAGGGGTGGGGTGCCAATTGCTTGTACAGTATTGCCAGTTCGCGACTATCTCGTTGAAAAAATCTTTCGAAGCCTCCAGCTGATCGTTCCCACTTGGCTGACTGTGGCTCAAAATCGAGATGGGCATCGTACTTAGTCAGTGATTCCATCGGCGTGAGCCGGTCGTCCTGTGTGTCGGCGACGACATAGTCGACCCTATGGAAGGTAGGCGACCAGTAGTTTGCGAGAATCAGATACAGTACATCGCCTTGAACGAAAATGCCCCCGGACGTGACTTCCCGTTCTGTAGCCGACTGGTAGCGAGTCGCATAAAAGGTGACGATTTCTTCCGGTGTCGCTTTGCTGAGAGCCAGCGCTAACAGCGGTGCAAAGAACGCTATGTCTTTATCAGCGAACGCCGGGACGATCTCACCCCCGGCAAAGACAAGGTGCTCTTCGATCCTCACCCCGCCCAGAACTGCAGCAACCTGCTCATTCGTGAGTGAAATCGGGTGTGAGTGCTCCCATCCCTTCTTCACCCTCCGATCAAATTCCAAACGTACATAGGCCCCGGGTTTATCGTAGATCGTGAGGGTGGTGAATTGTCTAGGGCCACAGGCACCGATCAGTCCGGCACCGATGAACGCAAGAATAGCCAACAGGATAATTCTGCTCATGGGCGATCTAGGCTATACTCTGACAGGCGGCACGATCACCATCAATGGGACCAAGCACGGCGAAGCGAAAGCAATACGGGCTGTAAACGAGGTCGTGCGCTATCACTACGATTGACACTTCCCCACGGACGTCCTAGCTTTGCGGTGAAACGACTGGCGATAGCTCACAGTCCATTCACAAAGCGACTAGTGTCACAGCGGATTGCAGAGGCTGTTGTACTGCCCCACTTAATTACTATACAGTTTGTTGAAGAATGTAAACTGTCCTTTCTGCAAAGAATTCATCTGCTTCGAGCTCCCACTCCTTAAGAGACATCCAGACACATTCGCTGGGAATCTGGTGAGAAACGTTTGAGTGTCTTATGCGGGGATGAGCCTTGAACAAATTCAGTGGGTTTCCTGCATCCGACTGACCTAGCCACCTGCCCACAAGGTAAGTGGGGCACAACACAAAAGGAGTGTGAACGCTAGTGGGCATCTTACTGATTTCCTTGAGGATCAAGACTGGAATTTATAGGGGTCAAAAACAACTGTTTTTGGCTAGCATTTTGACGCTGGTTGAATTTGTTCGGTGTGACTAGAGTGCTTGAAATGTACACGTCTTACTTATTGTTTAGCAGCCAAACATTCTCTTTGGCAGGACATTTCCCCTTCAATCCACCAGAGACATCTGTGCTCGCAATGAGGGTCACATCATAATTCACTGCGTAATGTCGCTTGACTTCGTCGTTACTAACTGAAAAGGGAGGACCTTCCATCAAGCTTTGATCGTAGTCATAGCAAATGAGCACCTGCGGCGCCTTACCTATAATTTCTGCGAGGTGGGCTGTATATCGCTTGCGCATTTCTTCGGGGAAGGCCACTAACGCAGCCCGGTCATATATTCCATCAACTGGACCAAGTACCTTTCTGGACAAGGCAAATATATCGCCAATAAATATGTCGAGATTGTTTGCGCTCCACTGCTCCACTTCGCCAACTGGTGATGTTTCTGGTTGCACTCCAAGTTCCATGAATAATTGCTCAATGGCTATTTGACTCAATTCAGCTGCAGCGACACGATAGCCCTTGGATAGCAGCCAAGAAATATCAAGAGTTTTGCCGCACAATGGCACAAAGATACGCCTGCCTTTTGCTAAAGACAGCTCGTTGAAATGTTTGTCCAGTAGTGGGTTTGTCTTGCTTTTGTGGAAAGCAATTTCATTTTTCTCCCACCTTTGATGCCAAAAACCTGCATCCATAATAAAACCTGTGTAGTAGTTTAGACTTCTTCAGACCTTGCCAGAATCGTTTGTTTTTGAACTCGCGAAATGATGAGGCGAACTCCGCCGTGTTATATGAACCAGCCCACCTACTCCTGGGCCAACAACCTAGACACTAATGTATCCATAGCCCCCCGTTTTACTGAGACGGGGGGGGTTATCCCGCCCGTCCGGCTGGCGCCGGATCGGGCGGCCTAAGTTCCGACTTGAGTTCGCGCAAACCATGGAACAGTAATTCCCGCCCTCTATTGTGCGGTAGGACCCGAATGGATCACCAACGTGATTCAGACTGGATCGAGCCGCTGGGAGCCACAGCATTATCAGCTGATGAAGAAACAGAAACGCAAACGCCCGTATCTGTTGAAGGCGCCATGAACGGACCAAGATTTAATTGTCTATTCGGTATTCGCCGGCGGGGACGCGGGCGAACCATCAAGAGGGGGCAGGGGGGTGTCGTACGACTCCCTCTCCTGAACTTCTAAGACCTCAAGGCCTCACAATCGTGTGTCCAAGCGGTAAAACTTGTAGTCACCAAACCCTCGGAAATTCGACCCACCAGAACTAGGTCTGCCCTGTCCTTAAATCAGATGGTTATTAGACTAGGGCTAATCCATGGAATTGGCAAAGCAAAGCCCACATAACGCTGAAGGCAGTGTCATTTCAACAGTTGTCCAAAGGGAACACAGACACGTCCTTCCTCAGCGAGAAGGCGCTGCCGCTGTCGCAGGAATGCATGAAGTTCCATGTTGTCTTCGAGAAGCATCATGATATCGTACCCGTCGGCGATAAAGAAGGTTGGTTGTTTCCCCCGTGTAATTGCGTCCTGCGCCTCCCTGCTTACACCATTGATTGATAGGAATAGACCTCGCGTGAATTTTGACTTTCCTTCAACCTTTTCACGAAACACATAGAGATCAGCCGCAGGGCATGGGTCCTGCTGCCATTTGGCCTCCAGTAAGTATATCTCGTGGTCGAGTTCAAGGAGCCGTCAATTTGCTCGCCAACGACTCTGAACGGCTCTCGTGGTGCGAGATCATGGCGGGCAAATAGCCTATTCAGTACTTTCTCCAATTCAATCCCGGCCTGCTGTCGGTTTACACTTTCATGGAGTCTCAGAAACGCCCTCTTCAGTTCCTCTAGTTCGATGCTCCGTTGTGTTCTCTGGCTTTCACGAAGTTTTTCAGTAGTTTGTTCACGATCAATGCGTTCCGTCGCTCGGGCAGTACTGTCTGCACGAAGTGACGCCAAGAAACCTTGATCCCACAAATCGGGGAATTTGAACCCGATTTCAAGAATTAGTCCGTTGATTCTCTCGATCTCACCGGGTGTCAACGGTTTCCCGTTCTTTTGTCGGTATGTCAAGCCGGCACGAACAATCTCGATTACAAGCGGTTCAAAGCGACCCCGTCGAAGTTCAAGAGTCCGTTCAAAGAGCGCTGTCAACATTGGCAGTTTGCTGCCAGGCTGCCAAAAGTCGCCAACGCCGACTTTATCGGCCACGCTTTTGACGGACACATGCCCCTTCCAGGCTGCGTTTCCAGAGCCGGGAAGAAAGTCGTAGCAGGCTTCGGCCAGCTCACGGACTGCATGGGATTCCTTCAGAGACAATGGCATGCTCTATCCTTGAATAGCGTTCGGCATTCTCAAGATTACGCGATCTCGGAAATTAGTCGTGAAACAAGAGTCTGCACTCATCACGCAGAAAAGCTTCAATTAAAAAAGGTCTCGGATCACCCTGAGCCAATACCGCTCTAGCTGCGATGTCGACAGTACGCCATGTCCATTCCGAAGTTCCAAACTTTGCTCTAAATTCCGCCATGTCTTCGATGGTACTTCCGGAGACGATGCCTGTTATACGCGCCCAGACCGCAGCGGAGGCACACATTGGACACGGTTCAGCTGTTGTATAAGGACGGCGCCCTCTAGATGTCGAGTGCGCAACGAAGCGCAGGCCAAACGGATCGCAGCTATCTCTGCGTGCTGAGTAGGATCACATTCTAACTTGATGCGATTGCCTGATGACGCAAGAACTGCCCCTTCTCGAACGACTACTGCACCAATCGCATAGTCCCCAGCCCTCTTGGCGGCTTGCGCTTCGGCAATTGCTAGACGCATAAATTTCTCGTCTGGCTTGTAGTCCATACGTATGTAAATCCCTAGGCCCGACCAAGCCCTTCACGCAGAAGGTGCTTGAGAAACTTCCGAAGACCAATTTCTGGGTTGTCAGCATCTGAAACGATCGCTTGGATACCACGGCTGGAAAGCACTTTCTCTTGCACCGGGTTCGGACGGGCCAAGAAGATGAAGGAATTTGGCCGTGCGGACGTATAGGAAGAAGACTTCCATTGAAGATTAAGCTTGTAAAGCATGTAGCGGATGTTGATATCGGAGAGGCTGCATCCAATGAAGAGAACTGATTTTCCCAAAAGGTCTGAGCGAAGCTTTATGTCTAGTGGCGATTCGAAGTCCAAACGGCTGAAGTAACTCGACTCAGTGAGGACGATTGAAGCGTCGTCTTCAGTATCACCATGAAATTTAATGATCTGAGCAACCCCTGGCTTCACCTTTATCAGATCGCCGCCGTTTGCAATCTTAACGTAATCTCGTTTCTGTAATGCGTACGACTGTTCAAGCCACGTATCGTAATTAGTTGTGTAGATAATGGGGAAATCTAACTCGACGATAAGTTTGTGGATTTCAGATTTGCTCAGATCAACTCCCGTGTGCCAAGTCCGATCCATCCAGCTGCGGAGCGGACCTATGGTTCCCTTGACGAGCTGGTAGTACTCGGCTAGTGCGAGATAATCGCCATGAGTGGCAAAGATCTCGGGGTCGTAATTCAACTCTACAGCGAGGTGCTGCACAAGTTCTGAGAATAATGGCAAACCTAGATTCTTGGACACTCCTGATCCTACGAATAGAATGACCTTCCTTTCCCGTACTGCTTTTGCGAGTTCTTCTATCATGCAGACCCGCGTTCCGTTAGAAAGCGAGAGAAGTTGTCCATGGCAATTCGTCGCATGGAAATCTCATTCTTCTCTTCACCCATCTCAGCGAAGGTTTGGGTGAACCCATGTGGAATGAACACGCAGTCCCACTGAAAATCTCGCAGCCCTCGCGGCGCCTCCGCGATTCGGCCAGCCACCTCTCCCTCGAACATGAAAAACTGTTTTGCGTCCGTATAGCCGATCACTGTCTTGGCAACAACACTAGGATTCGGAGTCTTCCCAAAGAGATCTGCAAATCGATCCGCCTGGAGAGTGTCCCAAAATACTTGTGTCAATCCGCCAGGCAAGCCATTGAGATGGGTCAGGTAAAGGCCCGTGTGTTCAACGAACAAAGGTCTTCCAACCTCTCTAAAAGCTTTCATTGTTTTGTCTTTGACAAGGCGGTGTGTGTCTTGGGTTTGCAGTTCATCAACTTTTATTGCGAGCGGAATAGCTTTTACCGCAGCAATCGTGAGAATCGCCGCAGCTTCTCGAAGCTTGAATTCATTCTGCGAAACAAAGCGAATTTCTAGTCTGGCTGTCATAGCTTTCACCGGCCCAAGGATATGTTAAACCCCTTCGGAAGTCGACCAGCTGTTCCGTGGATCTTTGCAAGGAGATACGGCATCAGAGAGGGCTCTAGGGGTGTCCTGTGGAGACTATGGTTTTTGTTCGGGCGGCACTGGAAAGGATTGTTTTCCATGCCTCTAATTCACCACCATCTGGTTTCTGCTGCCACTTGCCTTTCATTGATTGGTAGAACCTCTCTCGGAGACTCGAATTCGTCTTGAGCTCTTCCTCATATTCATCCAGCATGTGAAACACCTGTTCGGACAAAGTCTGAATATTGAGGAATACAACTTTGCGGTTCCGCGAAAAGCTAAGATGCGGTTTCTTCTTCCAGGAGATCCCAATCTCCAGTCGCTTGTCTGCTATTCGCAGTGTCTTGGTTTCATACCGATGAGCAATCCAGTTTCGCATCGCGTCATAGAGGCTTGATGCCACAGGTTGCCACGCTGGCGAAAGTAGCTTCTCGGCGAAAATGGAATCCCCCTTATTGGTTCCATACCGGAACCATGAGATGGTCTCGCAAGCACAAGCAATCATGAAAGCGGCGAGATAGTTGCCACCAGAGGGTTGGATAACAAGAAGTTTCAGATCATTGGTGAGGAAATGACGCACGCGTTTATATCTTGTCTTGATGCGTGAATACGGAATTCTCATGGCATCCTCCTTTGAGATGCCCAATAATATCACTATGCTAAGCGGTAAATTACCTATTGAGTGTAATAGTGGACGACTGGACTGTCTCGGTTGTCAAATTCGACAGTCTCGACGGTAGGGTAGCTTGGCATCGTGATAGGGAAAACCCTGATCCAGGATTTACTCCCGGTTTCGGCCCCGGTTCAGAAGCTATCTCAGTCAGAAACTTGAAGTCACCCCGCTTCGAGTATATCCCTTAGTCCGCATAGCCACTTCCTCATACCAATAGAAGGCCATCTCCTGATTCGACTCTATTAGATCGTCCCATGTCTGCTCGCAAGCTGCTGCGAGCGTATCGCCGCCTCCTGCAAAAATCCAAGCCTGCGCGAGCAATGAGAGGCGGGCGGTGTTAAGCGAACCCAGAGTGAGCGTAGAGTCTATCTCGTGGGTTAACGGTAGGACTTGGGCATTTGATTGTACAATCAACACTGGCGCTACGGCAGAGAGCTGTTTCACCGGTCGCTGTGGTACTACATGGTCACGATATTTTAAAAGCTGTGGAATGGTAAGGGTATCCACATGCACACTCAACCCCAAATCTTCGCCTAGTCTCGAGGCTTCTATCAGGGCGGCTAGAAGTTCGGTGCTGTCCGGTTGAGCGCTCGGCAACATGCTTTTTGCCCGCCCGTGCAGTGTTAGGGGGTGCACTTGGACGCTCCGTGCGCCGTGTTCAGCGGCGAGTCGCACGACGAATTCGAGACTGTCGACGTTATGCTGCGTAAGCGTAAAGATGAACCCAAATGGAACTTTTGAAGATTGAAGTACCTTCAGATTGGCTACCGTACAATCAAACGCCCCGTCTAGGCCGCGAATCTGATCATGTTCCAACGCAGTCCCGTCGATTGAAATTGCGACAACGTCTACGAGTGACGCGAGCGGTTCCCAGAGATCCGGAGTTATCAGCATTCCGTTGGAAGTAAGAGTTGTCACCATTCCGTGCTCTCGGGCGTGGGAGAGCAGCTTTGCCAATGGTTTGTAGAGCAGGGGTTCGCCACCGGATACGGCAATCTGCTCGTAGCCCAAATCAACAGCATCTTCTATGCACGTAGAGAGGGTTTCCCAGGAGATCTCCTCGCGTGCGCCCGGTCCTGATAACGAGTAGCAGTGGCCGCACGCAATGTTACAGCGACGAGAAGGGTGTACTTGCAATACAGGAGCAATTCCAGTTGGACTTTGAATGTACATGGCTTACGTCAAGTGAGAACGTATCCCGTTAAGTGGTCACGAGTCTCACGCTCCACCAACACCTTGCGTTCCCGGAATGTTCTCAATACCTGGCACGTTCGCGCCTACATGGCCAAAGTCGAGTTCCAACCGGACAATGTCAGGAAACGGAATACCATTAATGATGATTTTTGGTGGCCGGACGATGCCGCCATGGTTTATGTGCCACTTCAGCCAAAAGAGGATATCGTTTCCACACATCGGTACGTCATCACCTTCATAGGTCATGCGAAGCTGAATACCTGTCGCATTTGCGCCACCAACGATGTTAACGGTTTCAACTTTTGCGGGTGACTTATCTAAGACCTCGGCTATTTCGCCAACGGCTTTATCCGTCAACGTGCGAGCTTTCCAAGCTGCCATAAGTTTTTCCGATCCACGCTTCTGTTGCTCAGCCATAAATACCTCCTATAGTTTTGAACACCGGATGAAATGAATTACTGACACCTGGCCTTGATAAACCGTCATCCCTGTTAATAGGGCGAGATCGTACCCGACATAAAACAAACGGTATGCCCGCTAACGGTTCCAACTCAAAGGACAGCACGTTCCGTGCCGATCGAAGAAGAATTAAAATTCCTTTGACTACATGCGTTTAGCCGGTTGATTCCGTCTAAATTAATTACACGAGTGAATCTAAATGGATTCGGTGAGAGCATAAAAAGATACAGGGCGCTGCGTAACTAACGGAAAGAGAGGTGCGAAACGTGAGAACGTCTCGCGTTTTAGTAGCGTACTCGAAATATAGGGGAATCTTCTGGTCGGATCTTGCGGCGATCGTAGAAGCGGGTCGTGGACACGTTCGCATGGCCCAACCATTCCTGCACCTTGGCAATATCCGCTTCATGAGAGAGGGCATCTTACGGCCTTCGCCCGCATCGAGTAGACGTACAGCCCTGATTACGTGGATACAGGCAACGCGAGAAGGCAGCCACAGCTAATGACGGTATCAGGGATGACATCGACAGGGACCATTCGAACATTGAGTCTGATTGTCATGGTTATCCAATCATCTTCTATTCACGTCATCACGTCGAGAGGAGGGTTCCAGAAATCAAAACAATCAGAACTCTCGGAACCTAGCATTTCGCTACTCTCTAAATGTCTGACACATGCCAGACTCGATGCCATTGAATTTGAGGACATTCTGAATCTCCCAATCTCCAACCCCTGCTCGCTTGAAAGAAGACATTATAAAACTCAAAACCAAGCCTTGGTTCGCCGAGAAAGGTCACGGTTTTGGTCACGGTTCAGTCACGGTTTTGGTCACGATTGCCAGCCTGTCTCGGTCATCATCGCAATGGCTCTATTTCATTGATAAGAGGCCGCTTGCATCATCGTCATTCACTCTTGATCCTCATCAGTCGTCCTCCCAGGATGCTGGACTTCGGATCTGGGGGTTACAGGTTCCAATCGGGACATAACAAAAATGACTCAAATCAGAACGAGAGCCGCGATCTATCTACCAAGAAACCCTGATCCCGGTTTTACTCCCGGTTCCACTACCGATTTTGGTCCTGATTCAGGATCTAACCCAATCGCAGTTGGTCACAAGAAGAATGATCGAACCTCTTGATTTCACTCCTTTGGCGTCGTAGTCTGTCGCACTGGATCGTCAGTGGTCGTCGAGTCGTCGGGCGCGCTGCAAAACTGCGATGCGGTCGTATAACGGTCTTCTCGCAGAGCTACTTTTGGCTCATTCGTAGTAGTTCAGACTCGACCTGGCAGTCAGTGTCAGCAATCAACCCACTCCGGGCGTAGGCCTCTCAAGTTTGATGACCGCAAGGAAGCTATCTGAGATACTTCAGCAGCGGTCGGTTCGTACCGCGCCGGTCGTGCTCTAGCAACTATGATCAGCACGATGCCACTCACGGTAAGGTGGCCGCCCGGCGAACCGAATGCGCGCAGCCTGGTGGCAGGTTCAAGCGGTGATCAACGAGAAGAATCCTGCATCGTATCGCAATTCGTCCATGCCGGCTGTCAGCCCTAGGCCGCAACCCCTCTCGCTGGGATCTAGGCGACGAGGCCCACCTCCACTCCACTCCACGCCTCACCGTGAAATAATTGCGTGAGATCATCTTGGGAACGCGGGGACCAAGGCGCCGCATACCCCGTTCAGCAGATTCACACCGGGGCGCTTCCGAGGCGCCTGGAATACATTCAGGCCGAATTCGGTCATCGCATACACATGGCCGGCTGGGCCGATGATCGGCGCATGGCGGCCGCCCTTCTGTAGCGGTAATGTGGCCACGACGAGCATATTCGAGAGGTCGTAGGTTCTCAACTCGTTTTCGCTGGAGACGAAGAGATGTGCGCAGGAGGCCGCTGCAGAGGCAATCGAGGCACCCCTCAGCGTGTCCTGCATCGTCACGGCACGACCGTTCAATACCGTTAGTGTACCTTCGCGGCTGATTATGACAAGGCGCCCATCGGCAAGGACGGTCGGTGCTGCGGTTACGAAGCCAGAACTAACGCCTGGTATGACCGGTGGAAACGTGCCGTCTCGCAAGAGTCTAAAAAATGAATTTTCATCGGCCACGTCGTTCACACCAACCGCCGTAAGGCTGCTGGTGAGCACCACCGGAGGCGTAGCGATTATCCGCCCCACGTGCTCTGTGCCACGAGTCACTTCTGACAGCCCCGCCTGCGGCAAAAACGAATAGACGACGGTATCGTGTAAACCACTCGCCACGACCTGTAGCGTGCCGCCAAGGGGATC
>DATHTZ010000277.1:0-1984 GCA_035462675.1 Nitrospiraceae bacterium
GTCTTCCATGATGCGGTGGGCGATAGCGAGACCCAGACCGGTTACGCTGGACTTTCTGGTATAGAACGGTTCAAACACACGCGCGAGCTCCTCTGTCTTGATGCCGACCCCGGTATCCTTTACCGACACGGTGAGCCAGTGCATCCCGTTGGTGTGACATGCCTCAGCCGTGATGCGACAGAGCCCGCCGTTCGGCATCGCATGAAACGCATTGATGACGACATTCATCAGGACCTGACTGATGGCCGTCTCATCACCCAGAACATACGGCAATGGTTCCTCCACCGCCTGTTCGAGCTGAATCTTCCGCTCCTCGGCCTCAAATTGCATCAGCGCCATGATGTGCTCGATGAGGCCGGAGATGTTCACCTCGTGGAGGCTGACCGACCCAGGGCGAGCGAATTTCATGAAGTTATCAAGAATGACTGAGAGGCGGCGGCATTCTGCGTTCAAGACACGGAGATACCGCGCTCCCTGCGCCGGCAGGGACGCATGCTCCCTGAGTTCCTCTTCCAACAAATGGAGATTCAAGTCCATGGCACTCAGAGGGTTCCGCAACTCATGGGCCACGCCCGCCGACAACGTGTGTAAGGCAGCCAGCTTATCCGCCACGCGTACTCGTTGCTCGAGCGCGAGCCAGTCGGTGACATCCTGGGCCTGCAGGATGACGCCCGGCGGTTCTGCGCCGTCGCCTGTGAGATCGGCCGTGCTTACCCTGATGGTGTGCGGGGTCCGGTCCTGGCTTTCATAGGGCAAATCTTGTTGGCTCACATGGCAATGGAAACGCAACGCACCGTCCAGCACCGCCCGAATGGTCTCGCCTTCGGAAAAGATGGATTCATACGAATGCCCTAGTAACTCCCCTGACGGCCGCTTCAGTACCGCTTCGGCCATGGGATTGACGGCGGTGATGACTCCGCTGCGGCTCAAAGTTAGTATCCCGGTCGGAATACTCTGAAGGATATTCCTCGCCAGCCCCTTCACTTCCTCGAGGGTGCTTCTGGTACTGTCGTAAGAAAGAAAGGTAATGACCGCCGCGATGGCGATCGCACTCACTAAGAATACGAGGAGTGACACAACAATCAGGTCGCTGCGGGACTGCCAGAGAGCCGGGAACAACTCCGTCGGAACCCTCTTGCCTTGAACGAACCCCTGCAGGAGGAATTTTTCCCGTTCCAGACTCAAGAACAAAATGACGGACACGACCAAGGCCAGAAGCAAGAGGACGGCCGCGATTAGCCGATAGGGAATCTTTCGGAAGAGGGTGGATTCTGGAAGAGGTCTAAACATCGCGATGTCACATAGAAGGATGCAAACGCAAATAGGGTAGCACACAGCATTGAGGCTGTACACCGACCAGTTCAATGAA
Organism: Nitrospiraceae bacterium; assembly: GCA_035462675.1. Classification (GTDB taxonomy): domain Bacteria; phylum Nitrospirota; class Nitrospiria; order Nitrospirales; family Nitrospiraceae; genus Palsa-1315. The sequence goes on from DATHTZ010000277.1 coordinate 1,370, forward strand.
GAAAAATCTGTCCCGCAAGGTTATGAATTCATTGTTTACCCGAGGCATAACGGATTTCCGTCCTCCCTCTCGATTGCACACGTTCACCATACGTGGCCGCTTACTTCGCTTTTCGTTCTTGCGATGGAACAAAGTCTTCGTCATCAGCTGTATCTAGCATTCATGGATTAGGCCCCTATGTAGTAAGTCACAAACGGCAGTATGCGCAACAGTGTGAATATATGATTTGCAAAAGAATGACTGAGGGAGAATGCGTCTACACCAGCCACGAAGGCGCAACTGCACCGCGAAGCGAACCAGGACGAGTTGGTACAGCACATTCTCCCGACAAGCGAAAAAGGAAAAGTTTTGAGAAAGTTGGAACTAATGAACGATACGGGCACTGTCGCTGCTTGGCAGTGAAGTGAGCCTCATGGAAACTTTGGCCTATCAGGAGATTGGAAGAAAATCTGGCAGTGAATGACCCGCCTGCATAGCGAAGACGTGGTGCCAAGCTGGTGCCAAAACACCACGACACACCGTGACCCATGATGAGGTGGACCTTCACGAATCCTCGTTTTTTGCTTCTGATTGGTCTTGCTGAGTGTTCTCAGGTAGGTCGTCGGTGGGACTCTT
>DATHTZ010000278.1:0-8653 GCA_035462675.1 Nitrospiraceae bacterium
GTCGAGCAAGGGGGGGATGGTAACGCCGGCAACATCACAGTTCACAGCGGGTCGACCTTCGTCATGACCAACAGCTCGATGACGACAGAGGCCAGCCAGGCCAGTGGCGGGCAGATAAAAATCATCACCCCGGAGATGATCCGGGTGATCAATGGCCGAGTTAGTACTTCCGTGGCGGGCGCCGAAAACGACACTGCCGGCGGCAATATCACGATCGACCCACAGTTCGTGGTGCTGCAGAACAGTCAAGTGATTGCCCAGGCCAATGCCGGAGCGGGGGGGGCTATCGATATCATCGCAACATCTGCCTTCATCGCGGATCCTTTCAGTATCGTTGACGCATCGTCTACACTCGGCATCAGCGGGACCGTCAATATCCAATCGCCGCTGCAGAATATCGGTGGAGAGCTGACGGCTTTGTCCCAGGAATTCTCCAGCGCGGCCGCTCTGCTGGCCCAACAGTGCGCGGCTCGGGCCGCAGGCGGCACATTCAGCACCTTCGTGGTCGCCGCCCGCGAGGGCTTGCCGATGGAGCCTGGTGGATTCTTAGCCAGTCCATCGTTGCCGGCTGAGCTGCTTGGATCACGCCTCTCTGGACGGGACCCACAGACTCAGCTCTCGGCTGTCACGGGTCTGTTCCCAAAGTACGATGCCAGGCCTATCCAACTGGCGAAGCTTGGGGGCGCATGTCATCAGTGACCGGCGCAGTCTGTCTGGTCTGTCTGGTTCATTCAATTAAACAAGACAAACCAAATAAACGAGACAGACCGGACAGACCAAACAGACCAAATAAACAAGACAGAGATGACCCTTGGGACTCTCGATGAGCCTACGTACGCGACTCGTTGGCGCGACGCTGGTCCTGTTGGCCGTCTGGATCTTGTCTGACGTAGTGTCGGCACAGATTGTTCCGCCACCGCCGCCGCCGATGATTCCTATTCCCACTCCGCTGCCCAAGGAGCTTCCGAAGCCTGAGCCGCCCCTGCCCAGTATCCTGCCCCCCGCTCCCGTTCCGGAACGGCGCGGGCCCATCCCCACGGTGAAAGTATATGTTCGAGAGATTCGGGTCTTGGGGAGTACGGTCTTTACGGCGCAAGAGTTGGCCCAGGTCACTGATCCCTACCGAAATCGAGAGATCACTTCGGAAGACATCGAATCAATGCGCGTGGCCATGACGTTGCTGTACGTGAGATATGGCTACAGCACGTCCGGCACCCTGGTGCCGGATCAAGCGATCGTGGACGGACTGCTCAGTCTTCAAGTTATTGAAGGGACATTGAGCCAGATTAACGTGGAGGGCAATTATTGGTTTCGGTCCAGCTATTTCACCAGCCGGCTTCAGCGTGACGCCGGTCCACCGGTGAAGGTGAATGCGCTTCAAGAACGGTTGCGTCTTTTTCAAACCGACCCGCGCATCGAGCGGATCAACGCGGAATTGCGACCCGGCGAGACCCGCGGAGAAAGTGTGTTGAATGTCCGGGTGGCTGAGCGCCGGCCGATCAAAGCTTGGCTTGAATACAATAACTTCGCGACACCGGGGGTTGGTTCCAACCGTGTGATGGGGACGATCGTGGATGAAAATCTGTTGGGGTTCGGAGACAGGGTCAGCGTCCAGTATGGTCAATCGTTTGGCACCGATGTGAATGCGCATGGCAGCGGGATCAATCCGAACTTGAACGTGCACTACGCTATCCCGTTCACCCCCTACGACACGACCTTCGCCGTCGACTACCGGCGGACCGATTTCACGGTCATTGACAGCAATGTCAAGGCGCTGGACATCAACGGCAAGTTCGAATCGATTGGGTTTACCTTCCGGCAGCCCCTTTTCCGCACGCCGTCTCAGGAATTCGCCTTGGCGTTGACCGGCCAGTCGCAATCGTTCAGGACGTCGTTACTTGGAAACCCATTTGAATTCCAGGCTGGATCCACCGACGGACTATCCCAGGTGTCGGCGCTGCGCTTTGCGCAGGAGTATGTGCATCGCACACAGGACCAGGTCATCTCGGCGCTGTCTCGGATGAGTTTCGGTCTCCCCATTCTGGGGGCGACCGTCAACAGCGGGCCTGACCAGGCCACCGGAGAATTTTTTTCCTGGTTGGGCCAGACGCAATTGGTCAGGCGGTTGAACCCCACGCGCGTCACATTGCTGGTGCGAGCCGATCTGCAGCTGGCGAACAAGCATCTGTTTCTTATCGAACAGATGGCGGTCGGCGGGCGCTACAGCGTGAGAGGCTATCGGGAGTTCACGCAGCTTGGGGACAATGCCTTTCTGGGATCCCTTGAGACTCGTATTCCGGTGTACACGTCGGCGATCGGGGAGGAACTTGTGTATTTGGTGCCATTTTTCGATTATGGCCGGGCCTGGAATACCAATGTAGTCAATCTTGAAGTCACCCCATCTCCGGAGTGGTTGGCGAGCGCGGGAGTGGGAACGATCTGGAATTTCTGGCGAGGGAGCCGATTTGAACTGTACTGGGGACAGCGTCTGAATCCTCCGACCCACGCTCACCACACAAACTTGCAGGATTATGGTGTGCATATGCAGTTGGTTGTCGAGGTATTTTAGCAGGATGCTGAAAATGCCCGGTCTGTCTGGTTCATCTGGTTAGTTTCGTTCACCGTAACACACGAGACAGACCAAACAGACCGAATAGACCAGACAGACGAGATAGACCATATAGGAGAATCGTCATGAAACGCACTGTCCTTGTGAGTCTTTTCCTATATCTCTCGGTGGGACTCGGTGCCGACATCTATGCGCAGGAGGCACAGTCGGTCGATCAGCTGATGCAGGCCGGCAGTCAGGCGTATCAGCATGGCGATTTCGAGCAAGCGGTCGAGCGTTGGACACAAGCAGCAGCGGCCTACGAGCGGTCTGGTGCGCGCCTGGAGCAGATCGACGCGTTGATCCGTCTGTCCGAGGCCTATCAGTCGCTTGGCCGTTACCGGACGGCGGCGATTCGGCTTGATCACGCCAAGGCCCTCGTAGCGGACCGTGACGATCCTCTCTTGACGATACGGATTCTTTGGAGAACCGGTAGCCTGTATCAGGCCGGCGGACAGCATGCGGAGGCTGAACGGTCGCTACAAGAATCCCTCCGGCTGGCCAAGACGCTTTCCCAAGCATCGTTGACTGCCGCCATCTTGAACGATCTGGGGAATTCGGCCGCTTCACAGGGAAAGTTTACCGACGCGCTGGCCGCCTACACCGAAAGTTTCCAAAAGGCTCAAGCGGCTCCGGTGAAGCTTCTGGCGGCCACGAGCCTGGTCAACGCCGCTCGGGTGTCTTTGCCCCTGAAGCAGTATCGTGAAAGCAAGATGCGGCTCGACCAGGCCGCCGGCATCTTACGCGGACTTGAGCCCTCGCACGAACAGATCAGCGCGTTCATCACGGTTGGGCTGACGTATGCCAAGCTGCGCGCCCCCCTCGTTGAGCTGAACACAGACCTCACGCTCGCGGCGTTTCAGGCGCTTCATGTCGCGGCTAGAGCCGCTGATCAACTTGGCGACCGTCGGGGCTCCTCATTCGCGTGGGGGTACCTGGGGAAGCTCTATGAGGATGAGCGTCGGTATGCGGAAGCGCTCGATGTGACGCAACACGCGATTCTGATGAGCCGGCAAGCGGCCGCGCCCGAAGCGCTCTACCGGTGGCATTGGCAGGCGGGCCGACTCTTGAAAGGCCTCGAAAGGCCTAAAGAGGCGATTGGCGCGTATCGGCAGGCGATCGTTGCAGTTCAGTCCATCCGTCCGGAAGTCTCTGCCGCTGTCGCCGAAGACCGGCCGGACGCCTCTTTTCGTGAGACAGTTGGAGCTGTGTACTTTGAGCTGGCCGATCTTCTGCTTCGGGGTTCTGACCGGGATGCCGACCCCCAGCATCGCGAGGCCGTATTACGCGAAGCCCGCGACACGGTTGAACTGTTCAAAGTGGCGGAGCTGCAAGACTACTTTCAGGATGATTGCGTACAAGCCGCGCGGTCCCACGCCACGGGTCTGGAGCAGGTGTCAAAGACGGCGGCCGTGATTTATCCCATCATGTTGCAGGACCGGTTGGAAATCCTGGTGAGTCTGCCTTCGGGCATGGTGAGAAAGACCGTTCCAGTCGGTGCTGAGGCCTTGACGGAGGAAATCCGTGCATTTCGAAATTTCCTGGAGAAACGCAGTACTCGGGAATATCTTTCCCATGCCAAGACGTTGTACGGGTGGCTGATCGAACCGATCGAGCCGCTGTGGGCAGATGCCGGGATCGACACTCTGGTCATTGTGCCTGACGGTGCGCTTCGGACGATCCCACTAGCCGCGCTGCATGACGGCACGCAATTTCTCATCAAGAAATATGCCGTGGCGACGACCCCCGGCATCACGCTCACGGATCCTCGCCCGCTGGACCGCAAAAGTATCAAACTCCTCTCCGTGGGCATCACTGAAGCCGTGCAGGATTTTCCGGCGCTGCCCCATGTCTCGCGCGAGCTGGAGACCATCCATCGACTGTATGGCGGTACCAGCCTTCTGAACAAACAATTTATGATGTCTCGGGTGGAGGAAGAGCTGAAAGCGCATCCCTACTCGGTCATGCATATCGCGTCTCATGGGCAGTTCCAGAGCGACAGCAACGAGACTTTTTTGCTTGCCTACGACGGAAAGATGACGATGGACCGGCTGGAAGAGTACGTGGGCATGCTTCGTTTTCGAGAAGAGCCCTTGGCCCTGATCACCCTAAGTGCCTGCGAGACCGCTGCGGGAGACGACCGGGCCGCGCTCGGTTTGGCCGGCGTGGCGATTAAGGCAGGAGCACGGAGCGCGTTGGCTTCGCTGTGGTTTCTTGATGACCAGGCTTCTTCTCAGCTGGTCACCGAATTTTATCAACAACTGCATGACGATTCGGTGGCTTCCACGGCGATGGCTCTCCAGCGTGCACAAATCAAATTTCTCGAACATCCTGAATACAGTCATCCCGCTTACTGGGCGGCATTCTTGTTGCTCAATAATTGGCTATAGTTTACGCTTTCCCCGTGAGCACTCTCCTGAAGTTGGGCCAATCGCTTTTTGCCGTCAGCATTCTTGCTGGAGTGTTGGGCGCACTCTCCGTCCTCGGCATCCGGAGCACCTCGATTCTTGAGCCTCTAGAATTAACCGTCTACGACTGGCTCATCCAATCCCGTCGTGGGTTGGATGGGGCTGATCCTCGCATTGTTCTGATTACGGTCACCGAGCAGGATATTTTACGTCAAGGACGTTGGCCGATTACCGATGCGATTCTGGCTGAGGCGTTGACGCGGCTCGTGCAATTCCAGCCGCGTGCGATCGGGCTCGATATCTACCGTGATATTCCTGTCGATCCCGGTCACACAGACCTGAACAGGGTCCTGGTCGAACATCCCCAAATCATTACCGTGACAAAGCTCGGCGGTGGCATGGCGGCCAGTATCTCTCCGCCTCCGGTGCTGGCCGGGACCGAGCAAGTTGCGTTCAATGATATTCTCATCGATTCCGACGGAATTGTTCGTCGTGGCTTACTCTTCCAGGAGGTCGGAGAACAAACAGCGTATGGCTTCGCGCTTCGCCTGGCGCTACTGTTTCTTGCTGAGGAGGGGATTGGCCCGCAGCCCAGTCCGGATGATCCTGAGCAACTTCGCCTGGGGACCACCGCTCTCAGGCGGTTTGGTCCATCCGACGGTGGATATGTCCGCGCTGATGCCGGCGGGTATCAAGTATTAGTGGATTTTCACCGTGGGCATAGCCAGCCACTTTCATTCTCATTGACCTCTCTGCTCACTGGTCAGGTCGATGCGGAGGCGATTCGGAACAAGATTGTCCTTTTTGGTGTCACGGCCGAAAGTGTTCCCGATCTGTTCCATACACCGTTCAGTTCCGGGAATGACACCGGCCGTATGATTCCCGGGGTCGCGGTCCATGCCCATATCATCAGTCAGTTACTCGGGGCTGGTTTAGAAGGGCGTCGCCCGATTACCACACCCGGTGAATCACAGGAGTGGCTGTGGACTATCCTATGGGGTGTGTTAGGCGCCGTCCTTGGTGCGTGGACGCGTTCTCCCTGGCGGCTTGCGCTGGGTTCGGCGGGCGGGCTATGCATCCTTGGCATTATGGTGGTTGTTGCGTTTGATCAGGGTTGGTGGATCCCGCTCGTGCCACCGTCCCTCGCTTGGGTTCTCTCTGGATCCGTCGTCACGATTTGGGTGTTGAGCCGGGAGCGGAAGGAGCGCGCCCTTCTGATGCACCTGTTTTCCAAGCACGTTTCGGGTGAGGTGGCTGAAGCAGTCTGGCGACAGCGTGAGCAGTTTCTACAAAATGGGCGCCCTCGTTCGCAACAATTAGTTGCAACTGTCTTTTTCTCAGACTTTAAGGGTTATACGGCCGCTTCAGAAAAAATGACCCCGCAGGCTCTGATGGACTGGGTCAATGCGTATCTGGATGTCATGGCGGGGCTGGTGATCAAACATGGAGGTGTCATTGATGATTATGCAGGGGATGCGATCAAAGCAAACTTTGGTGTGCCACTCCCACGGAACTCCGAGGAGGAGATCGCCCAGGATGCGGTGAATGCCGTGACTTGTGCTCTAGCCATGGAAGGGCAGATGCATCGGCTCAATTTACGACATGAACGAGAGGGTCTCGCGACGATCGGAATGCGGATTGGGATTCACACCGGACTGGTTGTAGCTGGGAGTGTGGGCACTTCGGATCGACTCAAATATACGACGGTCGGTGATGCGGTGAATACGGCGGCGAGATTAGAAAGTTTGGATCGAGATGTCGTTCAGGTGACGCCGGATCGGCGATTGTGCCGGATCTTGATCGACGAGAGCACGAAGCGCTATCTCGGGGATCGTTTCGTGCTCGATCGGATCGGAGAGGTCAGCGTCAAGGGCAAAGAACAAACCCTTATGGTTTACAGAGTCATCGGTCACACACGGGAGGATACTGCTACCTAGGAGCCTGTCCGACAGTGCCCTTCTACTGCGGTAAACAATGTACCGGCATCTGCTTTGTTCTCTCAGCCCCGAAAAAGCCTCAACGTATTCCACCGAATACGCCTCCGGTTTTTCGGAGCCTGCGGTCGTGCCATGTGCCAACGTCTTCTTCGCCTCGTGACGAAGGTTAATGCCGGACAGGCTCCAGTAGTAATCCCGTCAGCTCCCGCGCGATGATTGCCTCTTCCGGTCCTCACCCGGCCTTTCCATCCTGAATAATGAGGTCAAAGCTTCCGACCTCTGGTAAGTCGACCTGATCCAACAATTCGACCCGATGCTTTCGCAAAGCCATATCGTTCGGCGCCGATTCGATCAGCTCCGAAATGACCATCACGGCGTCATACCACAGCCCATCTGCGGCAAATCGATAAAAGGCATCGGTCGTGGGAACTGCGGCTAGATTTATGCCGGCGCGTTCCACTCGCTCGATTGCTCCCATCGCGATGATGTCTTTGGATCGACGCTTCGGGTCGAGGACGAGAGCGATGGACCAGTTGTAGCGCTCACCAGGAATCAGTTTTACCCCATAGTCTGAGAGGCGCACCCGCTGTATTCCGGCCTTCAATGGCACCGGCAACGGTTTTTCCAGTAGTGGGGTATCGCCTTTCTCAAGTGTCAGGGTCAACTCTACTTGGTTGGTTACGACGTCGGAGGCAAACCAATAGAGATCCGGCTGTTCACGTATGGTTAAGCCGGTATGACCTGGTGCAAGGACAGATAGAATCGGGACAGACTTGTTTGCCCCCCGAGTTCCTCCTCCCACTCGCCGCCCGGCCGAAGGGGCGCCGAGACCGCGAGGTGGTTGATAGAGGACAGTTTTCGTCACCTGTCCGGCCTGTGGCTTCTGCTCTTTGACCTCCTTCGCAAGCGAGGAGGGCGCAGTTGGACTTTCCTCTGCGATCGCCACAAGCGGGAAGCTGGTTAGAAACATGATTGTGAAACCCCACCTCGGTAGTGTTGTTCGTTTCATTGAACTACCTCCTATTTCCGGATACCAGTGCTATCCAATCCATGAGCGAACGATTCGTCTAAAAGGGGTGCGGAAAAAACATTTTGGCACAGCGGGAATCCGATGGCCTGCACGTCTTTCAGTGCGCCAGAGGCGGTAAATGATGTTCGACTCCTATCGTTCCAGAAAGGACGTCCGGGACGACTTCTTGAGGTGTCGGGAAAATCATGCGAGCCAAGAGGCCTGTGCGGGTCGTGGTTTTTGTTTTATGCATAATTCTTTTGAGATGTTCCTTGACGGTGTATTCGCTCAGATGCATTCGGTTGGCGATTTCCTTGTTGGTGAATCCGAGCATGAGATAAATGATGACCATCTGTTCACGCTCGGTCAGGTGATAGCGTTGCTGGATGTTGGTGTCTGGGCATTGGAGTTCTTGCTGATTCAGCTTTTCCATGATGACGAGGAATCTGCTGTTCCGCGCGAGGGGTTCGTCGGGAATACAGAACCCGCGAAGAAGGAACCGCTGATCGTTGGCAAAACAGAGCCGTTCCACTTGGATAGACTCGCAATCCTTGGGATGATCGCAGTGGATCAAACGATCAATAAGGTCACGGACTACGGTATGGATCTGTTCAGGAATGAGACACGTGCCGTTCTCTCTCGTCAATAGGGGTTGTAGTTCTCGGGTAAATGCTTGGGCTTCGGTGTTCAT
>DATHTZ010000279.1:0-2272 GCA_035462675.1 Nitrospiraceae bacterium
GTTCCAACTGCGAAAATATCGAGACGACCATTGGCCCAAGAACAAATCGCTGGTGCGCCTTGGATTATCCCACCTAAGGATTCCCAGCCACGCCAAGCTGTGCCGTCCCACCAGCGGTGCCATACCCCAGAGTCCGTACCACGAGCTACGACGTCGATGCGATTCGGTCCCCAGGAAACCGCACTAGGCTTTGAAGTGATAATTCCACCCAAACTTTCCCAACCTTTCCAACCATGTGTCACTGGCAGAACTACGCCTTGGGCTGTCCAGAAAGGGAATTCCGTATCAATACCAGCTTCGCCGTAACCGATCTTGAAGAAACCACCTGCACCGCCCCAAGCGGAACCCCACGAGTTTTTGCAAATCCAGCATTGGTCCGCTTCCGAATAGCCAATGACTTCCACGCAATGCAAACCAACGTCATCGCCAGTCACGTGATGATAGACACCAGTCCCGTAGGAGTAGAAGTCATTGAACACATGCAAGACTGCTGAGCACGGCCCAACGTTCGAAAGGTAATTCTTGCGATCAACGATGGTCGCCAATGTACCGGCATTGGTTATCTTCACGGAAACAGCGTTACGGTTTGCGACCTGTGTACAATAGGCCTTCCAGACTGAAGGGTCGCTCGGGTCTGGTACGGGTGGATTATCGAAGGCATTCATGTAAGGATAAATCGATTCCGAAACAACCCCACGATTCTTGATTTCACCGTAGGCCTGATCGGGCCACCAACCGCCACAGTTGGCCCCGTGATTCGAACAGAAGTGCAAGTCAGCCTCAGACAAATCAAGTAATTCGCCCTTCTCAATGGAGGCCATCGATTCGACTGTCGCCGTAGTGCAAAATGATACACACGAACCACATCGCTTTTGATCCTTCACCGCAGTTACATGGTTTCCGTTACGATTCCGCCAATCGACCGCAGGCGCAAAGTTAGGTGCAGCAAGTGCCCCCCTCTTTGGCGCCATCGCAGCGGCAAGTGCCGATCTGTTGAGGATTACCCCAAGCAATGCACGTTTTTCTTCATCACTAAAGTCGGCTTGCGGATTTTGTCGTGACTGCCACCGAGCCTTAGCTTGGGTAAGGTTCGCCGTTAACGTCCGAACGTCGAGAGTGGGCATGAGATTTCTCCTTCTATAATTGATTTTACAAACGGAATGTCCTTACCATAGAGTCATTACATCAACATTACCTTGATCGTTGGCCATCCCCGAAGATGGAATCGCCTGCGGCATAAGTCACTCCCTATCCAGTGTCCATATGCACCTCCTTATGTGAACTGTTCTATTCGGAGACAGCCGAACGGCAGTCTGCAGCAGAGGACTAACTCCTGTCCCAGTGCATCAGCTGGACTAGGAAAGCTTTTAGACACCTCGATTCAATGCGTGCGTGTCGATCATGGTCGAATATACATCCGTGTGCTCAGAAAGCTCCTGAACCGTCTGGCATCATCAACATTTTTCCCGGTTCGCGTGAGCTACACCTGAGTCCGGCAGGAGTCGTTCACTGCTAGGCTTTCTCTTGTGTGATTCCACATTCGTCAACAGCAAGCTAGATGCCAGCAGGCGAACAGGAACATCGAATCATCGGACGACATCCTTAATCTCTTTACTTTCAGCGTTGTACGTATTGCTGAGTAAGAATACACCTGTTACGCACATCTCCTGATCACAGACACCTGTATCGAAAGAGATTCATGAGGTGAATCAAATCCGATTCATGAGAGAGCTCAGCAAGTTCGTGGATTGGCAACGAAGAGATGAACGGAATTGACGGCCATACATTCACGCACGCATGTCTCGCCGATTGCGGAACTAGGGAACTCCCTAGTTCCGTTCGAATACTATGCTGGGGTCTAAAAATTTAGGCGGGACGTTACGGAGGGCAGGGGGCGTTGGGGAGTCTGATGCGACGGTGACATGTGTGGCTATCAATCTGCGCATCAGAAAGGCAGCGATTATTCCAATCCTTTCCTCCTCTCCTTCACAACCAGCAAAAATTATCATAGCAAGAGGGCGGCAGCCCGAATATTGATCACGATTCGTCGCGAAATCCTACGATCGCCAAGCGAGGGCATTGTCGCGCAAGATAACGTGATAGAGAGCGCCTGTGGATTCAATTGGAGCGGACGAGTCACGGGGGCGGACTACCATAATCACGTCATATGCTTATCCGGTTGTCTCCGGAGAGCGTAATCCCCTCATAGATTGAGGGCCTTTGGTGGAGCTGATGCCCAGCAACGTTTGGAATGCTGCCATCGGAGTCTGCC
>DATHTZ010000280.1:0-10138 GCA_035462675.1 Nitrospiraceae bacterium
GAGCCCCTCGCAGACGAATCCCGTCTCGCCGTCATCAATGAGTTCAGGAATAGATCCACGCCGATACGCCAACACCGGCGTGCCGCAGGCGAGTGCTTCAATCAACACAAGCCCGAACGGCTCCGGCCAGTCGTAGGGACACACGAGCGCCATGGCATTCCCCAGAAAATCGTTCTTTTCGGCGTCCGTGATCTCCCCGAGGTACTCGATTAAGGGGTGAGAAAGCAACGGCTCGATTTCGGCCTGAAAGTATTTCTGATCCGCCGGATCGACCTTCGCCGCGATCCGCAAAGGAATCCCGACCCGCTTGGCGAGCTCAATCGCATGATCCGGTCGCTTCTCGGGGGCAGTGCGCCCCAGAAAGGCCAGATACCCTCCAGGGTTCGGGTTCAGCCCATACAGATCCTTTGGTAAACCGTGGTATACGGTAGACTGCCAATTGGCCCAGGAAACCGGTTTCCGTTGCGAATTCGAAATCGACACCATCGGCATCTCCGCATACTCACGAAACACCGGTTGCAGTTCCGGCAGATCGAGCCGGCCATGGAACGTCGTCACGGTCGGAGTCGGATTCCGCCGCGCGAGCGGAAACCCGAGAAAATCGAGGTGAGAGTGAATGATGTCGAAGTCGCTGGCTTTTCCCAGCGCCTGCTCCATCAGCATCGTCATCGGGGCGTCGCGGTTAAAGATCCCCTCGTTCAGACGGAGCGCGTGATTGCAGATCGCTTCGAGCCGAGCGGCCGTGATCGAATCTCCGCTCGCGAACAGGGTCACATCATGACCGAGCCGGACCAGTTCTTCAGTGAGGTAGGACACGACCCGTTCCGTGCCGCCATAGAGTTTCGGCGGAACGCTCTCCCATAAGGGGGCAACCTGGGCAATTCTCATCGGACGGTTCCTTTCATCATGGGTGTATTATGCTGATCGAAGTGTAACCACTCTGTCATTCACAATCTAAATAGGGAGCGTCCTGCGAGGACCCATCAGGTCCAGGATCAATAATGAAACCCTGAGGTGATCTCCCGCACCATTGATACGCGTGTTCATGACAAACCATCCTGATATCCTCGTCGCAGCTAGGACCGGCGAGATTCTGTGTTCAAGGCTCGGCGTTGCCCGCCGCTTTTTTCGTTTCCGGTAATGCCTCGGGCAACAGGGTGAGCGCTTGCTGGCTCAGAAAAACCCATCGCACCGCAATTGAGACATCGCCATTCACCATACGCCCAGCATCCGATGGAGGTCGCACCCATACTGACGTGTTCAGCCACTACCAGCCCAGCACACCGTTTGCATCGCATAGGGCCCTCCTTTCTCTCGACGTGTCGCGCACTCCCCACAATGCCTATGGTTTATATTCCGGTTGCCTGGCCCGACACACAACCCTCCTGCGCCTGTCGAACGGCGGCGAGCAATTCTTCATTCCGAAATGGCTTCTGCACCCAGACCACATTCTTGCTCTGCAGGCGAACGGAATACGATCTCAGACATTGAGCCAGGTCTTCCGATACCTGGACACCCATTAGAACGATCGGGAGCGATTCGCAGCAGGGCTCCAACAGGCTGAGCCAGACGAGTTCTCTCTCTGCAGCGGTCGTATCAATATCGAGAATCACGGCGCTCACAGACTCAATGCGCTCGACTTTGCCGATTAATGTTCTGACGAAGGTCACTTCATACCCGCTGTGCCCTAGCACTTCTGTTAAGACAGCGCCCAATACGACATCGGCTTCGACCACAAGAACTCGTTCAATCACGATGCATGACTCCTCATATCCAAAGTTCCTGGTGTAGAGCTTGAGCAAACTTGATGCCCCAAATGGCCCTGTGCCCACCTTCCCTCGTAAGGCCGCGGAAGATTCGAGGTTTTATCCATATGACCGCTGCTGAAGATGTGAAACGTCGCGAATTATTTACCAGGATAAGAGACAACTTGTTCCGGTGCAGACATCTTGTCTCGAATTTCGATTGAACAAGGAAACACGAGGGACTACCATAAGCCGATGCTGAACTGGTGGCACAGACTGAGCCTCCAAATTAAGGTGACGCTGATCATCATCTTCATCGTTGGCGTCTCCGCTGGCGCGACTGATTGGCTCGAGGCCCGTTCGATCCAGCTCACAGTGGAAGACAACGTCCGCGCCGCGGCGCTGGCTGTCGGGAATTCCGTCGACCAGAACGTGACCAGTCTTGCCCAGCTGTCGAATCGGGAGGCGCGAACCAAAGAGCTGGAGAAGATCTTTGCCAGTCTGCCGGATCTTCTCAACATCGTGATGTACGAATTTCCAGCTGAACCGGGAGAGAATCCTCTACCGATCACGAGCGCCGGCCCTACGGAATTGCTTCTCCTCTCGCACCCGCGTCAAGAGAGGGCGTTCGACCTTATTAAGCGGGTACGCGAGGAACGGAAGCCCCTGATTGATTATGCGGATCGGAAGAATACCCATCGCGTCTTCTTGGCTGCCCCGATCCTCTTGAAGGACATCGTTGTTGGGGCAACCTATGCCGAGTTCTCTACCCGACAAATGGATGAGGCCTTGGAGTCAATTCATCAGGCCTCCAGAACGCGACGATTGCAGACGGGGCTGGCGATCGTGGTCGTGATCAATCTGTTTCTGTACTTTAAGGTGCATCGCCCTGTGAAACGGCTGCTCACCGCCTTCCAATCGGTTTCCCAGGGAACCATGACCTCGGTCGTCCCTGTTGAAGAACAGGATGAACTCGGAGAACTAGCCGGCACATTCAATGATATGGTGAGGAAGATCCGTGAAGCGACTAAAGACAATGCGCAATTGACAGAATCGCTGCGGGAGATGAACGACAGCCTGCAGCAGAAAGTCATCGAGGCAACAGCCGAAGTGCTGGAAAAGAATCGGGTACTGGCCCAGACGAACGAATTGCTCTCGGCGGCACAACGCGACGCAGCACGCGCGCAACGCCTCTCGGCCATCGGGCAGGTTGCCGCAACCGTGGCCCATAAAATCGGCACTCCTTTGACCGCTCTGTCCGGCCATATCCAGCTCCTGGCTGAGGATCAGACACTCAGTGCAGAGTCTCGGCGCCGATTACAGACGGTGGAGGCGCAGATCGAACGAACGTCCAAAATTATTCAAGACCTCCTGTTGTATGCCCGGAGACCGGATCCCGTGCGATCTCCGGTCGATCTGAACGCCTGCGTCTCGGAATGTCTTGCCCTCTTCCAGCCAGAATTCGATCGCCGGAAAATTGAGCTGGCCACTGAATGGAACCATCACATAGAGAAAGTCGAAGCCGATTCCCAGCAGTTGCATGAGGTGTTCCACAGTTTGATCGAAAACGCGCTCGACGCGATGCCGGACGGAGGCACGCTGGTCATACGAGTGTCTCCCCATGCCGCGCTCGGACAGCCGGCTCATCGCATGTGGGCCGCAGTCGAACTCATCGATACGGGCTGCGGGATGAACTCCGCGCAGCTCATACAGATCTTTCAGCCGTTCTTTACAACAAAGCGGGCCGGGCGTGGCACAGGGCTGGGCCTGGCGAGCGCGCTGGAAACGGTACGGGCACACGGAGGGGACATCAAAGTCCATAGCGAGTTAAAAAAAGGCTCGCGGTTCACAGTCGAACTCCCAGCCGATGGAGGAGCCCGCTGATGCTGCGACCATCTCGTGTCATGGTGGTAGACGACGACGCAGAGACGTTGGCCTTGCTACGTGAGATCGTAGCCAAAGAAGGGTTCGAGGTCGAAACTGCCGAGGATGCGGAGACAGCGCTGCGGCGACTCGAACAATGGCAGCCTGAACTCGTCATCACTGACATTCATATGCCCGGGATGGACGGGCTGGCTTTATTGGCTGCCGTGCGCGAGAAGGAGCCAGATATTCCGGTGGTCTTGTTGACCGCTTACGGATCGCTCAAAACTGCCGTGGATGCTATCAAGGCCGGAGCCTTTGATTATCTCAGTAAACCGTTTGTCGTGGAAGACATTCGGTTGGTGGTTCGGCGGGCGCTCGAACATACAAAGTTAGTACGAGAAAATCGTTCATTACGCGGCCAATTGCGTGACCGATACCGGTTCGACAACCTCGTGGGCAGCAGTGGCGGAATGGTCGAGGTGTATAAATTGGTCGCGCGAGTCGCGGAGACGGACAGCACGGTTCTTATCCAGGGAGAAAGTGGGACCGGAAAGGAGCTGATCGCCCGTGCCATCCATGCCAACAGTGGCAGAAGCGGCGGGCCGTTCGTCGCAATCGATACTGGTTCGTTGGCCGAAACGCTCCTTGAATCTGAGCTCTTTGGCCATGAACGAGGCGCGTTTACCGGAGCCGTCGCGGTCAAGAAGGGATTGTTGGAACAGGCGCATCTCGGCACCTGTTTTCTGGACGAGATCGCAGACCTCTCGCCGATGATGCAGAGCAAGTTGCTCCGAGCGATACAGGAGCGCGAGATCCGGCGTGTCGGGAGCGAAACATCTCGCGCAATCGACGTCAGAATCATCGCCGCGTCGAAAAAGGCATTGAAACCGCTTGTTGAGGCCGGAACCTTTCGAGAGGATCTTTTTTATCGGCTGGAAGTCATCACCATTACACTTCCTCCGTTGCGCGATCGGATTGAAGACATTCCACTTCTGAGCCGGTACTTCGTCGACAAATTCGGCCGAACCAAGGAGAGGCCGGTGACCGGCCTCTCACCGGATACCATTCCTTTCCTGACACGCTATTCATGGCCCGGCAACGTCCGTGAGCTCGAACATGTGATCGAGCGGGCCATTGCCTTGACCCCATATCCCATCATTACTCCGGAAGATCTTCCGGAGACTATTCGGACAGCACCCGTTCAAGACCAGGCGCGGGCTCGTGGATGGGACACCCTCCAGGATATGGAAAAGAATTATATTCTACGCGTGCTAGAGGCCTATCATCAGGACCACGGCGAGGCAGCCGCAATCCTTGGCATCCACCGTAAGACGCTCTTCCGCAAACTCCACCAGTACGGCAAAAACTGACTCCGCAATGGGCCACCTGTTCCGCCACAAGACAGCGTGTTCCTATGAGCACTCGATCCTTCGCGGCGCAATACGGATGCCATGGAATTATCTAACGATTTAATTTTCCCTAGAATCTTTCCCGATAGGACACTTGCCGCAGTGTGACCCATCCTTTGCTGTCTCGCTCCATGGTCTGTCCCAGCTTTCCTGCGCTCGACAACACGGCGTTCGTTGATGCGGAGCACGATGACCTTTCTAGAAGGTGTCGCGATGGAAAAGGAGGCGGATGATGCCAATCTCTCGGAGGGCAAAGGACCGCGCGCCTCTTGCGCGGTACGGACTACGCGGGCGCAGCTTCTCTCGATCAGGCTCATAGTGACGGCAGGTCTGTTCCTCCCGTGGGCCTCCCCGAGACGCATGATAGCCAAAGACATCGCACGTGAAAAAACGATTGCCCCTGGATGGATGACTCAGACGAACTTGTGATTTTGCATCGGCGAGAGTGTCTATATCAAACGCAGCCTGCTTAAAGCCTCATGGCATTCGCATGAGACTGCTGGAAGTGAAGGGTTTTCCCAACATCCTTTTCACCCCTCCGACTAGGTCGTTCCCAGAACATCCACCGATTAGATCATTATCTAGTGGCACATCACCTGCCCAATTGTTGTAATATACGGGTGTCCGCCGTCATGATGAATACGGCGCACGGCTTCGACTACGACTACTCATCATCCTTCAACACAGCATGATATAGCCAGGCAGGCGATTTGCTCATCGGAGGCCCCAATGTCGGATTTCTACCAAAACGGTGTCGTCACGGTGCTTCACCGCCTTGGACAGCCGAACGTCGAGCAGCTGGAGCAAGAGTTAACGCGTTACGGACGCGTCAATCCCATTGCTCTGGTCCTCCCCTCCCTCTATGCAGAATTGGGACGGCCAGCATTGAAGGCCATCGTGGAGACCCTCAAAACTGTAACGTACCTCAACGAAATCGTCATCTCGTTGGATCGAGCCTCGGCCTTGGAATTTCGTCTGGCTAAGCAATTCTTTTCCGCCCTCCCTCAGCGGGTGCGTCTTATTTGGAATGACGGCGCGCGCATCCAAGCCATCCTCAAGGTCTTAGTCGATCGCAACCTTGATATCGGCCTGCAGGGCAAGGGACGAGGCTGTTGGACCGCCTTCGGCTATGTGCTAGCCAGAAACCACAGCCAGGTTATCGCACTCCACGACTGCGACATCACAAGCTACGGCCGTGAGTATCTTGCGCGCCTCTGCTATCCCATTGCCAACCCGAATCTCGGGTACGAATTCTGCAAGGGCTATTACAGCCGAGTGACTGACCGTCTCAATGGCAGGGTGACGCGACTCTTCATAACCCCGATGATCCGGAGCCTCCAGCAGCTCGTGGGGCCTCACGCACTCCTGACGTTTCTTGACAGCTTTCGCTATCCTCTGGCCGGCGAGTTCGCCATGGTGCGGGACCTGGCCTGGACCAATAGAATTCCAGGCGACTGGGGTCTCGAAATCGGCGTCCTCGCGGAAGTCTATCGGAACTGTGCCTTGCGCCGCATTTGCCAAGCCGACATTGCAGATGCGTATGACCATAAACATCAAGAACTCTCAGCCCACAATCCCGATGCCGGTCTTCTCAAGATGTGTATCGACATTACGAAATCGCTCTTCAGGAATCTCGCGAGCGAAGGCGTCATCTTATCCGACGGAATTCTCAAGACCTTGCGCGCAACATATTTGCAAGCCGCTCAGGAGGCGATCAGCCGCTACGAAAACGACGCGGCCATCAACAGCCTCACGTTCGACAGACACCAAGAACGGACGGCCGTTGAAGTCTTCTTAAAAGGCATGAAACTAGCCACCGACGGGTTTCTCGACGACCCGCTTGGCGTGCCCATGATTTCCAACTGGAGTCGTGTGACTCATGCCGTACCCGATATTTTCGATCGCCTGGTCGATGCCGTCGAAACGGACCACGCCTGGGACCCCACATCTGAACCGGCAGCCACTCCGACATGAGCACCAATCTCACACCACTCACTGCACCGACTGAAGTACGCATCCAAGATATAGGCTCGGCGGAGATTCTTGTCGGGATTCCAAGCTATAACAACGCGGACACGGTCGGACATGTCGTGCGGGCCGTGAGTGTAGGCCTCGCCAAACACTTCCCCGGCCGTCGGGCCGTCCTGGTCAACTCCGACGGCGGCTCTTCAGATGAGACGCCGGTTATCGTCGCCCGCACCGCCATCGACTTCCAACACCTCTTCATCGCCGACCAGCAAAGCATCCTGCATCGGATCGTCACGCCGTACCATGGGATTCCCGGAAAAGGCAGCGCCTTCCGGACAATCTTCGAGATTGCACGACGGCTGAAGGCCCGGGCCTGTGCCGTCGTCGACGCAGACCTCCGCAGTATTTCACCCGAATGGATCGAACTGTTGCTCCGTCCAATCCTGGAAGAAGGATACGACTACGTCGCACCCTACTATCTACGCCACAAATACGACGGTACGATCACAAACAGTCTTGCCTATCCACTCACCAGGGCGCTCTACGGACAACGGGTTCGCCAGCCCATCGGGGGGGAATTTGGTTTTTCTGGTGCGCTCGCGTCCCACTATCTCGACCAACATGTCTGGGAATCGGAAGTCGCGCGCTTCGGTATCGATATCTGGATGACGACAGAGGCCATTGCCAGCGGCGCGCGGGTCTGCCAAAGCTTCCTCGGCGCAAAAATCCATAATCCAAAGGATCCTGCCGCCGACCTGTCGGCCATGTTGATGCAAGTGATGGGAGCGCTCTTTGCCTTAATGGAAAAGCATGAAGGCCTCTGGTCTCGGCAAGAAGGATCACAACCGGTTCCACTCTTTGGATTTACCTACGAGGTGGGTGTCGAACCGGTCCATGTCAACGTGGAGCGGATGGTGTTGCACTATCGACAGGGTCTCACCGATCTTGAACCCATCTGGCGACAAATCCTGGCCGACGACACATTCGCTCAGCTCCGCGATCTCCAAGGAATATCCAATACCGACTGTCGTATCCCCGATGAATTGTGGGTTCAGGTCGTCTACGATGCGGCCATCGCGCATCGTAAGCGAATCATCCGGCGCGATCACCTCCTCAAAGCCCTCACCCCCCTGTACTTAGGTCGGACTGCCTCGTTTGTCCATGCTACACAGGGCTTGACGTCCGTGGAGGCAGAGCAGAAGATCGAAGCCCTGTGCCACACGTTCGAACGTATGAAACCCTATCTTGTTGAACGTTGGCAACCGCCGGCGCTGCAGCCCGTCGCACCGGCTCTGTTGCATCACACGACCACCGACGCAGGAGGTGATCATGAATGACTTCTTTAACCAGGCGCTTCTGGGGCCGCTCCAGCTGCTCGGCCGCCAAGTACTGGCCGTACTCCCCAATATGCTCGCCATGGGCATCATCCTACTCGGTGGCCTCTTCACTGCGTGGGCCTTGGGTTCCTTCGCTGAACGGCTATTTCGCATGATCGGATTCGACCATTTCTGCGATCGGGTGGGGATGAATGCGGCGCTCCTTCGTGGAGGAGTCAAAACCGATCCCTCTCGCCTCGTCGGCCGAGGTATCTATTGGACGGTCATTGTGCTGGCCTCGATCGCGGCGTTAGGAGCCCTCAACCTAGCACCGATCAACCAGTTCGCCCAGTCACTACTCGCCTATGTGCCACATCTGGTGACCGCAGCGGTGATTCTCCTGGCCGGGTACTTTCTCTCGAATTTTGTATCCCAGGCCGTCCTGATTGCTGCGGTCAACGCCGGACTACCACCCGCCAGACTCATTGCAGCCTGCTCTCGATGGGGGATACAAGTTCTCGCAGGCGCCATGGCGCTAGAACAACTCGGTATTGCCCAACACATCGTCGTCGTGGGATTCGGCATCACCTGGGGAGGGATCGTGTTGGCTGGAGCCATTGCATTCGGACTCGGCGCATCTGATCTCGCAAAAGAGCTTTTGGAGCGACGGCTGGTGACCCGATCCAAATCCAACACGGACGATGATCTCCATCACTGGTAACGGCGCAAGACCATGCCCAATTTGATCGTTTTCACAGACTTGGATGGCTCGCTCCTGGACAGCACAACCTATTCCTACAACGCAGCCTTACCAGCCCTTACTGCACTCCGCGAGCAAGGCATTCCCCTCATATTGGTATCGAGTAAAACGCGCGCGGAAATGGAACCGATTCGAAAGCGCCTCGGCATTCATGACCCATTCATCGTCGAAAATGGCGGTGCGGTGTTTGTTCCCCATGGCCTTTTCGACTTCCCCTTAGAACGCATGCGAACCAGATCTCCTTACCAGGTCATTGAATTAGGCCTTCCTTATCATATGTTGCGAGAGGTACTGAAACAAATAGAAGAGGCTGTTGAAACGCCTTTACAAGGTTTTGGCGACCTGTCGGTAGAAGCCATCATGCAAGTGACCGGGCTCCCGCATGCCGACGCCATCCTGGCCAAGCAACGGGAATACGACGAGCCCTATCTCCTTCAAGGCCCTCAGGCGCTCATTGAAGAAGTCTGCAGGCAGATTGTTACCAGGGGCCTCCGATGGACAAAAGGGGGACGGTTATTTCATCTGACGGGGGAGAACGATAAGGGAGAGGCCGCCTCCGTACTCCTGCGCTGCTACCATCGCCAACAACGCATGAGAGGAGAAGCGGAACGGATCGAAACGGTTGGAATCGGAGACAGCATCAACGACGCCACCCTGCTCGCTATGGTGGATTATCCGATTCTCGTCCAAAAACCAGACGGATCCTATGACCCTGATATCCAACTGTCTAGAATGATTCGTGCGCCAGGAATAGGGCCGGTGGGATGGAATGAGGCGGTCCTGGAACTATTGGCGCAGGTACCATAAAGAGACCACCTGTACCATTCGCGCGAGAAAAGAGCCTCGCCTTTCTGGTAGAGTTTTCTAGATTGACGAAGCAATATGATCGAATCGCCCATCATTGGTACATTGCCGCTACATCGCCTTACTTGTATGCATCACTAGTGGACTGTAACAATTGATTCGGGCGTAATTCGTCGCGATGGATCGAAGTACGTCCACTTCACGGGTTTGGGTTGTGTGTTGTAGTGACGGATGTCTCGCATGAGCGTTCTCCGCAGGTCTGCCACCGAC
>DATHTZ010000281.1:0-4001 GCA_035462675.1 Nitrospiraceae bacterium
GGGCCACGACAACGATGATCGTCCTATACATGAGACACCTCCCTGCTTCGAAACTGTACCATGTGTGGAGTTGGACTTCCCGAAGATTGGAGCTTATAACCGCCACGCTTAACGAGACGCTTAAACTAGAGAAGCCAGTAATGGACCTCTCTCTTTACAACAATGGCAGGATAAAATATCATCCAGCGCCTTTGGACCCTGGGCAGAGAAGTGGTAGCTAGACCATGAGCAAGATCTTGATTTCTTATCGTCGAGAGGATAGCGCCGATGTCACCGGGAGGATCTATGACCGGCTTATCCAGCAGTTTGGCCAAGGGGCAATCTTCAAGGATGTAGATTCAACTCCGTTTGGTGTCGACTTTCGCACCTACCTGGACGCACAAGTTGCTAAGTGTGAGGTGTTCCTTGCGGTGATCGGACGAGACTGGATGAAGAAACGGGGCAGTAAGGGCAAGTCCAGGCTCGAGAACCCGGGAGATTTCGTCCGCATTGAGATCGAGTCGGCGCTTAAACGCCAGGTTCCAGTGATTCCTGTGCTGGTGAGAGGGGCCTCGATCCCGCCGGTTGAACGTCTCCCGGCCAGCATTCAGGGTTTGTCCTATCGTCACGGCATCGCGGTGCGACCGGATCCTGATTTTCACCGGGATATGGACCGGTTGATCGAGTATCTGAAAAAGCTCCCTCCTGCTGCGCCAAGAGAGGTGCCCTCACAACGTCCGGTGGAAGCCAAGCAACCCATTGGTGCCCAACCACTCATCCCACGCGTCGAAGTCCCTCTACGTGAAGCCCCTTTCGAAATGGTGGCCGTGCCGAAAGGGCCGTTCCTGTATGGGAAGGGCAGAATCCGTAAGACGATCGACCAAGCTTATTGGATCGACAAGTATCCCGTGACGAATGAGAAGTATCGCACGTTCATCTTGGCAGATGGCTACGGGAATCAGGCCTGCTGGTCATCTGACGGGTGGAAGTGGAAGGCCGAATACAACATCATATGCCCGAAATATTGGAATGACACCGAATGGAACAAGGCGGATTACCCTGTCGTGGGAGTCAGCTACTACGAAGCAGCTGCCTATGCGAAATGGGTAGGGAAACGTTTGCCAACCGAACAAGAGTGGGAGAAGGCTGCACGTAGCGAGGGCGGGCGCGAGTATCCCTGGGAGTTTCCCTGGGGGGACACGTTCGACAAGTTGAAATGCAACAGCGCGGAGGTAGGCCTTGATCACACGACGCAGGTAACCCAGTATCCCAATGGTGTGAGCCCTTATGGGTGCCATGACATGGCAGGGAATGTCTGGGAGTGGTGTGCGGGCTGGTATGATGAAGAGAGGAAAGATTGGCGCGTGGTCCGAGGCGGCTCCTGGCACAACTCACAGGAGAGCCTGCGTGTATCGAACCGGTTTAGGACCTACGCCGACCGCCAGAGTAACAATATTGGCTTCCGTCTCGTCCAGGACATTCCCTAACACTGTGCCCTTTACTCTTTGGCCCTGTGCCTCTTGTTCGGTGGGGTGAGATTGACCCTCCCCCGATTCCGTGGACACCTGGTTAAGCGACTGCCGTCCTCGCTTCGTACTCGGCCGTGGAATTATAGCCAAGGGTCGAATGCCGGCGCTTCCGATTATAGAACACCTCAATGTACTCGAAGATATCCCGTTTCGGTCTTCACGGGTAGCGTAGTGCCGATGGTACACGAGTTCACGCTTGAGCGTCCCGAAGAAGCTCTCCACACAGGCGTTGTCCCAGCAGTTCCCTCGCCTCGACATGCTGGTGGTGATGCCGTGAGTGGTGAGCAACAGCTGGTAGCTCGTGGCGGCATACTGGCTGCCGCGATCCGAGTGGTGCAGGAGCCCAGCCAGTGGGTTCCGGTTCGCCAGCGCCATGGTGAGGGCCTGCTCGGCCAGCTCCACGGTCAGCCGGTGACCCATCGCCCAGCCAATCACGAGGCGCGAGCATAGATCGAGGATCACGGCCAGGTAGAGCCAGCCCGCTGTGGTCCACACGTAGGTGAGGTCCCCGGCCCACACCCGGTTTGGATGCGCCACCGTGACCTGGCGATTGAGGGTGTTCTCGGCCACGGGCAACCGGTGATTCGACTGGGTGGTGGCTCGCCACTTCTTCACGGTCTTGGCTCGGATCCCTTCGATGCGCATCAACCGAGCGACACGATGCTCGCCGACGCAATGCCCCTGCTTGATCAGAGCGTCCCAGATGCTGGGACTGCCGTAGGTCTCACGGGACTCCTGGTGGATCACTCGAATAGCCGAGAGCAGGGTGCGGGTGTCGCCGACCGGGTACTCTCAGGCCGTGAACGCCACGCGTAATAGCCCGCCGCCGAGACGGCGAGTGTGCGGCACATCAGTCGGATCGGATCGCGACGGTCATGCTCTTGGATCGCGCGGTATCTCATGGGGATTCCCTCGCGAAGAACGCCGCCGCACGTTGTAAAAAATCCCGTTCCTTCCGGAGCATCTCGTTTTCCCGTTTCCGCCGTGTCAGCTCGTCCTGCTCGGCCCGCACCGCCTGGCGCGTGCGGCCCTGGGATTCGACCTGTTGTTGCTCGCTCCTCCAGCGGGACAGCACATTGTCCGAAATCCCCAGTTCCCGCGCCACCTGGGCCACCGGTCGGCCCGATTCCCGCGTGAGTCGGACTGCCTCGGACTTGAATGCATCGGTAAACTGACGTCGCGTTATTGTTGGCATGCTGACCTCCCATTTCATGATTCCCCCACTTATGGAAGTGTCTATGAAATCAGGGGAGGGTTAGATGTTCATGCGCTGGTAGAAGGGAGGGAGTGGATGATGACGTCCAGCGTGTCCCAGGCCGTGCAGTCGTGCCACGAGTTGCTCCTCTTTGGCTGATTCCGCAGCTCGAAAAGTTCCCGCGCGTGCGTCGATTCACGTTGGGGGAGCGCATCGAAGCGGGGTTGCGCGCCGTCCTGTAGCTGTCGGTTGAAGATGCCGGACAACATTTCCGCCTCCGAGGCTGGTTGCGAACGGCTGGGCAGCAGGCCTTCGATAAAGAACGGCTCGCTCTTCTCAATGCCGCCGGCTTGGGCAATCTTCCCGGCCAGTAGGACGCAGCACACGCTCTTCCGCCAGAAGGCCGAGAGGTCCATGAGGTCTACTGTCATCCCCGTGAATGTCTGTCCGATGTTGGATGTTGGTGGAGGCGACCAAGTCGCTGACGGATTGCATGCCAAGCGGCTGACTGCTCGACTGATGCTATCGATCTGCTTGGGGAATCCTAGAGCGGGCTGTTCACGATTTTCAGAAGACGCGGGGAGACGGCCGGATCGCCCACGTCTGATTCGGGATTGTCGACGACATCGCGTACGCGGAGGTAGATTTCCTGGAGGGTGAAGAGATTTGAGCAGGATTGGACAAGTTTTTGTGCCGAGGCCATACCGTGCATCCCACCTACGCCACTTGCATACGTCCGGCTTGAAGAAGTTTTTGGTTATCGTTATCGGTTGTGACCCAGCCGAACTAAAAAAGGATGGGCAAAAATTCTATGGAGTCAGGCCGAATCGATGAAAGAACAAGAGGGCCAGTCGCGTCCTGTCCGCGTGCAAGAAAAATAAAGGTACCAGGTGTGTTCCTACAGGTCTGAAACGAGTCTTCCAAGCGTGCTCGTAGCTTCTATCTTTTGGAAGGGCACCTATGGTGGCCTCAGTCCGGCGGTCGAACTGAATCCCTCCCCTGTGCAATACATCTACTATATGGAGTCGCCGGACTGTCCCTCACTGTGCGTATCGGACGAGCACTGTTTCATCGTGCGCGTTCTGCGAGCAAGAAGGATGGTTTGGCGATTCCCTTCTTCCCGTACCTTTCGTCTCGCACACCGGACGGTGTAGACTCACCTCGTTGTCTCTGCCTCCTTATCGGGGTGCCTCATGCGTGCGATTCAGCGGTTCGGTAAACAGCTCTTGCGGCTCCGAACCCGCCGCGGTCTGACGCAGGAGCAGCTTGCTGTGACCGCCGGCTTGTCGCGCACATTC
>DATHTZ010000282.1:0-1664 GCA_035462675.1 Nitrospiraceae bacterium
GTGCAGGCGGGTTGCCAGATCGAACTCACGCTGGGTCGGCGAAAGGCCCGCTGCATCCTCAACCCCGTAGTCGTTGCCGAACAGACCCACGTAAAGATCGCAGCGTTCCACCTCATCCAAATACAGCTCGTCCGCCCGACGGTCGGCAGCCGGCGTCTCCTCAAAGAGAAACGGCTCGAAGAATCGCCGTAGCAGCGCATCGCCACGCAGGTAGTCCCGCAACGCGGCTCGCTCCTCGGCAAACTCCTTCTGCACGCTGCTGATGAAGATCCTCAGCGGTTTCATGCCAAGCGCGTTCTTCCGGTCAGCAGTTCCTGCATCATGCCCTGCTTGAGGAAACGGGTCTTGTCGCGGCGCTGCGTGAGCGCCGCCAGCTCCGCGTCCATGTCCGACAGCACCTCGGCGATGGCGGTTTGTTCATCCTCCGTCGGAGGCAAGGGAATTTGCATATCGGCAATCATCTCCAGCCGAACAGAATCAACTGACGACTTCGCTGTCATGGACATGATTCGGTCGTAGAAGCGAGTGCTAAAAACCAGAAAAAAGAAAAAGCCGTTTAGATCAGAGGAAAAATCACTGATCTTGTAAACCCGCTGATGGAAATCAAATCGGCCATTGATATAGTGAAATACCTTCCCAGTCCCAACGCCATCACCGGCCGTGAGCACAGCTTCCCCGTCAAAGGAATAGCTGTCTATTCGTTCGACGACTTGTGACCGAACGAAGAAGGGGTATTCTCCCTCTTCAATTCGGTCCTGCGTGTTCCGCTTGCCAGTCTTGATTGATGCATAGTCCTTGATTTTGACCGCTCGCCAATCTTCCGGAATGACCCCCACATCGCTCTGCTTGTAGGCCAAGTCTTTCTTGCCAAAGCCTGGCAGTCGTTTTTGGCCAGTGAGGAGCTGCTGCATGGTTGCCTGTTTGAGGTCGCGCTTCTTGGCGATGAGCTGGTCCAGTGTGCCGATCAGTTCATCCACATCGCTCAACGCCCCCGCGATGGCGCATTGTTCGGGCGGTCGTGGCACTCCAACTTGAATGGGATAAATGAAATTTCGATTCAGGGACTGTTGTGCACCGCCCGAATTATAGCGGGTGAAGTCGATTGACTTGAGAAAGTAAAAAACGAACAACCGATCATTACCACGAAAATCAGTGACGTAGAGTGCAGTGTTGTGAGGCCAGAAGTCTTTCTCGCAGTAGTGTGCCTGTCCGAATGACGCTCCGCTCCGCCCAAGCAAGACTCCTGGACCTTTTGCGATAGCCGTATCGTGAAATCCGTTTTGCCCCGCAGACCCCATGACAGGGACATCTCCCTTTCGGCGATCTCGCCACGTGAGATCATGTCCACGTTGGAGTGAAACGAAGTTGCCAAGCTTCTCCGCATCCCAATCCTCAGGAATGACCCCAACCTCGGTCTGTTTGTATCCTGGCGGGCATAAATAGCCGGGTTTCAAGACCACCGCGCCCCCATCTTCTTAAGATGCTCGTCCACGCGGGCGGCGAGCGTTGCTACTTCGCCGGTAAGCTGCGGCAGCGGGATGGCGTAGCGTTCGGCGAGTTGCTTAATACGACCGGTGAGCGTCTGCGATACGCGGTCCAGTTCGCCTTGTACGGAGGCGGCCAGTGTGGCGAGCCATTTGTCGTCCACCACGAGGGTCTTGATC
>DATHTZ010000283.1:0-9104 GCA_035462675.1 Nitrospiraceae bacterium
GTTCGCCAGCGAGCGGGCGAAGCCTGCTTGCGAGGATCGACTGCAACGGTTTGTTAGGATTCGCCCGTACCTTCCAGTGAGGCAGCCAATTTCTGCCGGTACTCGCTTCGAATTTCCTCTGACTTGAGAATCGTGACACCACCGACGGATGCGAGCAAGTCGATGGCAACGCCCTTTATTCGACTGTATTCCTCAGAGGGTAACTTCAAGAGTCTAGCGCCAGCTACGCCAGCCCATCCGGTTGCCCAAGCCGTTTCATTGAGGCTAACCATTGCGCCGATGTCTTGAAACACGGCGCCGAGCGTGGGAATACCCACGATGTTGTGAGATTGTGGCTGAATACTTGGCGAGACATGCGTAGCAGTCGAGGAAAGCCGACGATAGCGTTCTTCATCAACTGGCAGGGACACTTTTGCGCTCTCAAGGGTCAACCTGACCTTTACCGGCGAGAAATCGCGTAAGCGCGTTCTCGCGTCTGCGTCTTTCCACTCTTGGAGGCGGCTGGGTAACTTAACGAAGGATGTCAAGAGATTTGCTGTTTCGCCAATGCTGCGGGGGAGAGATAGAGCTTCGTCGTAGTATCCCTGTCGGAGTAGAGATAAAGCGCTTAGAACTGTCGAGCAGGTACGCCCGAGGATGTATTCGATGAGGTGGTCGCCGCCGCGACAGCGACCGTGACATGATGCCAACCTGTACAGTATCGAAAGCATTGTTCCAAGATTGTGAAGGCATTCCGGACAGGATTTTCCCATTTGCGAAAGGTGCAGATCGGTGTGGTCGCCACACTTTGCCGCGACGCTCTCGGCGAGTTTCAGGAACTCCAAACCTTCCGGGAATTCCGGCTGTTTGGTCAGATTGGCACCATCCGTCATGGCGTAGGCCTAACAATGTTTAAGCGGATCCGCATGAGCTGGATCGCCAATTTCTATACGCATGACACACTTTCGATTCTCTTGAATAATACGCGATAATCCCTGCAACCTCCGTTAAGTTACTGGCACGACCGCAGCGAATGTCACTTTATAAGGGGTGGGTGGGATGATCCCAACTGCGCGCGTGGAACTAGCACATTCCTATCGTGCGCGTTCCACGAGCAAGGGGATCGTCCCAGCTACCCAGTTCGCTGCTAGATCGAATACTGAAAGACCGGCTTCGCCCCAATCGCCTGAAGGGTGCTTAAGGGGTCTGACCCCTTTTGTTCCTCGGTCGGATCAGCGGCGGCCGCGGAGCAAACGACGTATGCGCAGCGGGGGTCCGCTGCTGCCTCTCTATGGAGAGGTTAGGCCTCAGCGTTCGGCGCATAGGCTGCCGCGTTTGCAACGCGACCGCGGAGCATTGTGTGCCAAAGCTCCACACGGCGGCTCTGCTCCAGTTGAGACCATGATATGAGTTGTATTCCAGCGAGGACGTAATCACCCTTTGCTCGCATAGCGGCGTAGTTCTCGGCGATGGTGACGATGTGAACTCGCTCGTACTCGATGCGAGTTTGAATGAATTCCGCGAGGCTTGGTTGCTCACGGTGACGTGTGACGAGACCAGTAAGGACGGTTTGTATTCGAAGGTAGTGTTCAAGCCTGAGCGGCTGCGTACTGAAGCGAGCGGCTTCAGTGGATACGCTTCCAGTGAACTGACGCAGCCGGAGCTTGACGCTCTCCGCCATGATGTGCGTGTACCAGGCTCGTGCTCGGCCTGCTGTGACGTTCGGACGCTTTGCAAGCCACATGACTTCTTCATAGATCGACGAGAGCGCCTCCCGAAGATCGGCTGGCAAATCATCACCTGTCACTTAACTGGGGCCCAACAATGTTTATGCGGATCCGGATAAAAGCTGGATCCATCAATTTCTGTACGCATAACACGCCATCGGTTCTCCCAAAACATACGCGACAAACTTTGCCATTTCAGTCAGTTGCAGTGTTCTGGTAATGAGCCCAACATCTTATGTTATGCGGATCGGCCTAACACACCCTCAGTGGATAAGTTCACAGGCTGTCCAGCGGACTACGAACCCCCGTCAGTCCACGGTTGAGGACATAGGTATAGATCATCGTCGTCCTCATAAGGGATGGGTGAGATGATCCCAACTAGGCGCAACATCTCAATTCCTCGTCTCTTTATTCAAGGGTAGCCTGGCCGATCCTCGAGTGCGCGCGTCGAACGAGCACATTTCTATCGTGCGCGTTCCGTGAGCAGGGGGACGACCAGGTTGCCCTTCTCATCCTTCCTCGACCGCGCGTTGTGCGGCCAAGAGCGTAAGGGGGATTTAAAGGGGTAGACACCTTTGTTTCACGCGTAGTGGACGAAACGCGCGAGCTGGTCAGCTTGAACGAATGCGGCACCGAGCCGTCCGCGAACAGCTTCTTGCCGCCGCCAAGAACGACCGGCGCTGTAAAAATGGTCATCGCGTCGACCAGATCGTTGGCAAGCAGTGCATGCACGAGTTCGGTGCTGCCCTGCGTGAGTAAAACTAAGGGGTCTGACCCCTTTGTTTTGTTCATCGACCGCTGCACGCCGATGTTAGACCTCGCACGTTCAGCCATCGCATCACGAGAACCAGCCCACGCGGTTCATGAACTCAGCGAGCGAGGTGAGTGAAGCCCGAACGATGCGAACGTCGACACGATCGTAGGGACTCTTCTCACCATGGAACAGATTACACCTTACACGATAGACCGCGGGAAGGAAGTGGAGCCAGTCAAGCGGGATGTCCTCGGTTGCGTCGAAGTGCCTTAGCGCACACTGTGGCGCGCAGGGGATGGCATTGTCCCGGAAGAAACGTGCGCGGTCGTGACCTTTTTGGCTCTCCGGGCGGAGATGGTCAACCCGGCGCCACACCTGAACCCTCGGGATAGGCCAGTATGTTCGGAACTCTTGCGCGCCCAGCGTCACGGCGCTCTCGGGGTCGGCGATACACGCTGCGAACTCCCGATTGAGATTGGGATCTTGGGCAAGGTCTTGGACCCAGTGTTGGTCCAACTCCTGGCCAGTGACACACTCGCCCCACGCGTTGAGAGCGATCCACGTGAAGATGAACGGTTCGAAACACTCTTCTGCGGGTGCATGCATGCCTTGCCAGCCGCGTTCGAACCAGTGCCGGATCACTTCGCCATCTCGGACGTACCGGAACCTGGCCGTGTCGAGTACACGCTTTGGGCGCGGCCTTTGGAAGAGGTCAGGACATGTCATCTCATCTGGATCCTTTTGCGAGGTCTAACGTGGGGGATTTAAAGGGGTCAGACACCTTTGTTCACCCTCGCAGGCCATAGCACGTCGTGGAGCGAAGGGTTAGGCCTATGCATCAAGCTTAGCGGCGATGAGTTCGCGGGTGAACTCTATAGTTGCCTGAACGTCAGGGAGTTCGAACTCAGCTCATTGCGCATGAGTTGCCTTGGTCCGAACGGCAGCAGCGGCTCTTGCGCGCTTCGCCTTTACCGCTGTCAGTTCACCCTGTGCCGCGAGTGTGGAAATGAGCTGATCCAGCTGTTGTCCCTTTTCGGTTATTGAATGCTTTCGGCAAACGCGGCGCACCGTGTCTTCGAATACGACGCCGGAAATGGCACCGGCCTCGTTCTTGCGGCCATCGCGAAAGTAGGCTTCAGCGTGGTCCAGAAAGTCATCAAACACTTCCGCTCGCGCTCGGTCAGCGACAGAGGCGAGTAGGCCGGCGTCCGCATCCGCAAGCAGCGAGCGGAGAACCGCAGCCAGTTCGCCAACCGCTGTATGTATGACATAGCCATGATCGCTGGCCGCGACCTTGTCTACTTTCTGGCGGTATGGGGCACAGGAATCCGAAATGGCGATATGTAAGGCGTTGTGCGCGGCCGTGATCCACGCCGAACAGAGTTGTTGCTGCCTTTCATCAACGCACTGACCGTCTTCGTCTCCTCTGGCGAGGGCTGCGCTCTCGTCCAGGAGCTGTGAGATTCTGGCGCGAAGATCGTCTTCGATCGGCATCATCTGCTCCGTTTCATAGGCCTAACTATAATTGCCCCCAGCAGGATGCTCAAAAAGTTCGTCCAGCAAGGCCGCAGGCGATTCGAAACCGGAGGCGTACCCTCAGGGTACGTTGAGGATTTCGATGAGCCGAGAACGACGCTGGCGGGCTTTTTCAGCATTCTGCTATATCGAATACTGAAAGATTGGTTTTGCCCCAATCGCCTGAGCCAGGACTCCGCGGCGCTTGAGTTCTTCAAGAATGCGTCGCGTCGCCGTATCGAATTCCGTTGGGCCTGATAACAAAATATCCGTGTTGGGTGGGGGTTCTTCGTGCGTCTTACTCATATGGACGGCGATGACCGGGACCGGGTGGACGAGCGTCCGAATGGCCTGCGCCGCATCAGCATAGGCCATGCCGAAGGGATTGGTCGTTGAGACCACAATTAGCCCTGTATCGACCAGCAGTCTCGCCACCTCACCATAGCGGCGAGCCATCTCGGTCGCTTGACCTCGTTCACCCTCCGAAAGGTCCGCATCAAGCCCGCGCCGGAGATTTTCTCCGTCGAGCAAGTAGGCATGCCGGCCGTCCGCCACAAGCCTCGCCTCGATGGTCCTAGCCAGGAAGGATTTCCCCGTATGCCGCCCCCCAGTCACCAACACAATGGCGGCTCGGTGGCCATACTGTTGCGCGCGATCTTCGACGCCGACTTGACCCTTCACCCAGGCGAAATCGCGCTGCCGAGCTTCTTCGCGGAGAAACTCCTGATCGTCATGGACCAGTTCTGTCACGATGCCGCCACCGGCAATGTCATATTCATCCACAAGCACGAACCGGCCCGTCGACTCAAACGAGGCCGAGAGGTCGAACGCGACCGGCGTTTTCGCTCGAATGGTTAATTCAGCAACCTGATTCTTGTTCACGACATTGCTGCCTTGCTGCTGAGCCAAATCCATCGTGTCGATGATCCGGTGAATGGTCGCCACTTCACAATCCACTTCCCTCGTCGCCACTCTGAGCTGATAGCGTCGCCCCCGCTCCAACGGCTTCCTGCCCAGCCAGAATACGTTGGCCCGAAAGGCCGTCGACACCAGCGGGAGTCCATCTTGATGTGAGGCGATCTCTCCTCGTTCTACAAATATCTGGTCGTCGAGCGTGACACCGACTGACTGGCCTGCATGGCCCTCTACCGGTGAGGGCTCAACGTTGAACGCTTCGATGGACTTCACCGTCGCTCGTTTGTTCGATGGTGAAAACACCAGGGAGTCGCCGACCTTCACTCGCCCGGCTGTGACCCGCCCTGTAATGATGCGGCGGGCGTCGAACTTGTATACATCCTGAACCGGCAGGCGAAGCGGTTGTTCGGATCGCCCCGGTTCCTTCCGAAAAGAACTGAGCGCGTCCAGCACAGTCGGGCCGCTGTACCACGGCATCTGCTCGCTCCGGTTGGCGATATTATCTCCGAGCTTGGCGCTGACCGGGATGATCTGCTGAGGAACCGCTTTGAACTGCCCGAGAAACTCCCGATACTCTTTTTCGATCCCGTCGAACACATCCTGCCGATAGCCGACCAGATCCATCTTGTTCACAACGACGGCAAACTGGCGCACCCCCAGAAGCGACAAGAGATACCCATGCTTCTTGGACTGTTCCTTTACGCCCTCCAAGGCATCGATCAGCAGCAACGCCCCTTCGGCTCGGGCCGCCCCAGAGATCATGTTCTTGAGGAATTCTTTATGACCCGGCGCATCGATGATGATGTAGTACCGGCCCTTCCAGCCGAAGAACGTCCGCGCCGTATCGATGGTGATCCCCTGCTCCTGTTCTTCAAGAAAGGCATCGAACAGGAAGGCATACTCGAATTCCTTCCCCTGCTGCCGACAGATGGCTTGAACTTTTTCAAGCTTGCCGTCCGGCAACGATCCCGTGTCGGCATACAGACGTCCCAGGAGGGTGGACTTCCCATGGTCCACATGCCCGACGATGACGATATTCAAATTGTCCGATGGCTTCATAGTCGTTGTTGTCATTCGCTTGCTCCAGAATGCTCAAACGAGCAGGCCAGCAAGGCCGCAGGAGAGAAACAACCGGAAGCGTACCCTCTGAGGTACGTTGAGGATTGTTTCGAGCCGAGAACGAAGCTGGATGCTCGTTTCAGCATTCTGCCGCTACATGTAGCCGTCTTTGCGCAAGAGCTCCATCCCGCGTCCTTCATCTTGCGCGCGTCCCGATCGCTCCGCCACTGTGGTGTGTCGTAACTCGTCAATGATGTCGTCCACGGATTTTGCCGTCGATTTGATCGGAGTCGTACAGGGCGCGCAACCGAGACTGCGGTAACGGGTCCCCTCCCCTTTATCGAGATATAGATCAATAAAGGGAATCTTCTCGAACTTGATGTATTCCCAAATGTTGATTTCCGTCCAATCCAGCAGCGGATGAATTCGGATGTGTGTTCCCGGAGGAAACGTCGTTTTGAATTGATCCCAGAGCTCCGGCGGCTGATCGCGGAAATCCCAGTCACCATGTTTGTCACGGGGCGAAAAGTAGCGTTCCTTGGCTCTCGTCCCTTCCTCGTCTGCGCGCACACCGAGAATAATGCCTGTATAACCCTTTTGCTCGATCAATTGCTTGAGCCCATTGGTTTTCAAGGCCGTACAACAATTGACGCGGCCCAGCGTGTGATTCATCCCGGCCGCGAGCGCTTCCTTGTTTTGTCCCACCACCAACTTGAGGCCCCATTCACGGGCGACGCGATCTCGATATTCGATCATGGCGGGAATCTTGTAGCTCGTGTCGACGTGCAGGAGAGGGAACGGGACATGGCCGAAAAAAGCCTTTCTGGCCAACCACAGCAGTACAGTGGAATCCTTCCCCATCGACCACAGCATGGCCAGGTTGTCAAAATGCTTATACGCTTCTCGAAGAATGTAGACGCTCTGATCTTCTAATTGACGAAGGTGTTGCACGGACTCGATCCTCTCCTATCCCGCATTATTCATGAAGCTTCTGCTGCAAGCTCGGATACGCGGCTGTGACGAACCTTCATGAATAATGCGGGCTATGGTCAATGTAATCGACCGGTCATAACGATCCCCACTGGCTCCTGAGTCAACTCCTCCAGCTTTCGCGCCGCCGCCCCCTCTTCAAGTGCTCGACGTGCCAGTGGTACGCATGAGGCCCATGTCGCCCCTTTGCCCGCGGCGTATAGAATCAATGCCGCGTTCATCAAGACCCAGTTGCAGGGTCCGCCAGACACTTGATTATGGAGAATCCGTCGGAGCAGATCTGCTTCCTTCTCTCGCTGGTTCGATGGAAAACCGGCCATGTCTCGTTGCGTGCCCAGGGGCAATCCAACATCTTTCGATGCAAACGAGAGTGGCGTAATTCGCTCGTCGCGCAATTCCAACACCCTGGTAAGGGCAGCAATTGAGAGCTCAGGATCGCCTTCAATGCCACTGACTACCAGAGCCCGCGAGCAACCCAACATCCGCAACACTTCGGCGGTCTTTTCAAAATGCGGAGGATGGGACAGGCCGACGACCTGCGACGAGGCGCGAGCTGGGTTCAAGAGCCTCGCAATCGGATGAAAGACGTTCCGGGCTCCCAACTCTTGGCGCATCTCTAAAAAGCGATAGACCGGAGGATGGTAGAGGGCGATGTCGAGATAGGCGAATCCATGCTGCACCACCGTCTCTGCCGCCGCTTTCGGCTCCATGTCGATCGGCAAGCCCAAGGCCCTGAGTACTCCGGCATTTCCCGCGCGACCAGGAATCCCGCCATACCCATGCATCAAGACCGATGCTCCTGCCGATGCAGCCACGATGGCGGCGGCAGCAAGGGCATGGAAGGTATCTTGTTTCCCCGCGTAGCTCGGTAGATCCACGACGCCGATCTCTCGCGGGATGGGCACAGGCGCCACATAGGAGCGCACGGTCGCAGTCATTGAGGCCAGCTCTGTGACAGACTCCGTCTTGACCCGCATGGCCATGAGAAAAGCCCCCACCTGCGCCGGCGTGGCCTCCCCTTCGATGAGCGCCTTCATCGCCCGCTTCGCTTCGTCCCAAGTGAGGTCCTTGGCAGCTCGTGGCCCCTTCGCTGAGCGCCTTCATCGCCCGCTTCGCTTCGTCCCAAGTGAGGTCCTTGGCAGCTCGTGGCCCCTTCGCAATCTTGGCGATAAATTCCTGCATCGACATCACGAAGCCTTGTGTAACCCGCACTCAGTCTTAGCAAAGTTCTTCCACCGTCCCGCGCGGAGGTCTTCGCCGGGCACCACCGGGCTCGTGCAGTAGGTACAACCGATACTGGGATAGTTGCGGTCATGCAATTCGTTGTAGGGAACTTCATAGACACGAATGTAGGTCCAGACATCCTCCCATGTCCACTTCGCGAGTGGATTGATCTTCGCCAACTGAAACTTCTGGTCCCACTCGATCAGCTTGACATTGGCTCTCGTGGGAGACTGATCCCGCCTGATCCCGGTGATCCAGGCGTCGAATCCCTTGAGCACGCGGGTGAGCGGCTCAACTTTGCGCAGGTCACAACATTGATCGGGCTGGCGCATCCACAGGGCTTCGCCATGCTGGGCTGCTTGTTGCTCCGGTGTGAACAACGACTTCACTTGGATGACCTGCTGCGGGTGCAACTTATAGCGCTCAATCACGCGATCGCGTGTGGCATAGGTCTCGGGAAAGAGAAATTCCGTGTCGAGATAGAAGAGCGGCACGGAGGGATCGATACGGTGAACCATGTCCAAAAGCACGACGTCCTCCGCCCCGAAACTGCAGGCAAGCACGATCTTCGACGCATATCGTTCGATTGCAGCAGCCAGCAACTCTTGTGGCTGCTTCGTCTCAAACGACTCGCCCCAGCCCTTCAGTTCTTCCGATGATAGTTCCATTTCCCTCTCTCACTCACTCCACCACCTACAGGAGAGACACCTGGGTCGGTCACCTGCGCCCATCGAGCGAGCACATTCTCATCGTGCGCGCTCTGGGAGATGAAACCGACCCTGGTATCTCTCCTGATCACTCCACTTTTTCGACCAAAATCCGATAATGATCCGCGGCGGCTTCGAGTGGTTCCTGCAGCAACAACAGATGCCCGTCGTTTTTCAAACTCATAGGCACATTCTTGATCGGTTCGCCCGCATCGAGCCAAACCTCCAAACGTT
>DATHTZ010000284.1:0-3652 GCA_035462675.1 Nitrospiraceae bacterium
CGTATCGGTCTTGAGCTGCTGCCAGGCTTGTACCGCCTGCTCGAACAGCGCCCCCTTCGGAGCCAATGGACGCCCTTTTATATAGGTGATGGTGCTCTCATCCGGTGCGACCATCCCGGCCCGCGCGCCACCCTCGATCGACATGTTGCAGAGCGTCATGCGCCCTTCCATGCTGAGGGCGCGGATCGCGGAGCCCGTGTACTCGATGACATAGCCGGTTCCGCCGGCTGTGCCGATTTTTCCGATGATGGCCAGAATCACGTCCTTTGCCGAACAGAGAGCCGGCAGCACCCCGTCGACGCGAATCTCCATAGTCTTGGGTCGTTTCTGCACCAAACACTGGGTGGCCAGCACGTGCTCCACTTCGCTGGTACCGATGCCGAAGGCCAGCGCGCCGAACGCGCCATGTGTCGACGTGTGCGAATCGCCGCACACGATAGTCGTCCCAGGCAGGGTAAAGCCCTGTTCGGGCCCGATTATATGCACCACGCCTTGGCGGATGTCGTCCATGCCGAAGAGCGTGATGCCGAAATCCCGGCAATTCTCTTCCAGCGTCTGGATTTGTTTTGCACTGAGAGGATCGGCGATGCCCAAGGTCCGGTCGGTGGTCGGGACGTTGTGATCCGGCACCGCCAACGTGGCGCCAGGACGTCGAGGCCGGCGGCCCGAGAGCTTGAGCCCTTCAAACGCCTGTGGCGATGTCACTTCGTGAACCAGCTGACGATCGATATAGAGCAGGGTAGTTCCGTCCGGCTCTGCGCGGACGACGTGGGACTCCCAGATTTTGTCGAAGAGGGTCTGAGTGGCCATGGTGACTCCTCAATGATCGGTCTCTCTCGAACGCATTGATTCGAGAGGAGGCCACATTATACAGAGTCCTCCTAGGGTCTGCACAAGGGTCCTCATCATATTCTTGCGGTGACTGG
Source organism: Nitrospiraceae bacterium (assembly GCA_035462675.1). Taxonomy (GTDB): domain Bacteria; phylum Nitrospirota; class Nitrospiria; order Nitrospirales; family Nitrospiraceae; genus Palsa-1315. Next base: position 927 of record DATHTZ010000284.1, read on the forward strand.
ACGGACGTGGTACATGGGCTAGTCGGTGAGTTCGAAGCCCTTTCCCTGCGATTGCACTGGAGGATTGTGCTGTGGCTTCTCAGATATGGAGTAATCCTGCTATCGTCGAATGGTCGCAACTGCTCCTCAACAGTTTCCGTCACTGGACGAAGCGTGAATTGCTTGATCAAGTGGGAGATCCGGACTATCAGGCCCATGCACTCTTCCGGTCTCCCTTCGTCGTTGTATCCCATGGGATGGAAGAGGACCCTCTCCTCAATTACGGCAATCAAGTCGCATTGGAGCTATGGGAGCTGACCTGGGAACAACTCGTCAAGACACCGTCGCGGCTCACGGCTGAACCAGTCAATCGAGCCGAGCGTGAATGGATGTTGGAACAAGCCAGAACACGCGGCTATCTCGACACCTATCGCGGCGTGCGCATTTCTTCGACAGGCCGCCGATTTCTCGTCGAGAACGCCGTTGTCTGGAATGTCGTGGATGCAGGGGGACAGAGAGTCGGGCAGGCTGCCACCTTCTCGCAATGGACCTGGTTAACCGAAGATGGCTAAGACAGAAAGCAGAGATAGTCCATAGAGCTCTGTCCGATGGACGACCGATCCGAGCGCTTAGGTGGCCACATTATCGGTGGGGGCCGCGTACACAGACGCAACAGCTTAGACCGGGCATAGAGGGGGTAAGGCCTCGTAAGTCTTTGTTCGCGAAGGAAACGCCAGGGAGTAAACCATGAGGTCGCTCGAAATCTTATGACCCAAAAGATTTCGAAAGACAATCAGAGCGTTGAGGCGTTGGTTACGTCCGGAGATCGAGAGGGATTCGATGGACGATGGCACGGAGAATATCGCTGGTTGTCAGAATGCCGATTGGGTGACGGGAGCTGTCGAGGATTGGAATCGCATTGACCTGTTCATCGAGCATGACGCGGGCGATCTCTCGGATCTCCGTCGTCGAGGTGGCGGACAAGACCCGATTGCTCATCACACGGGCGAGATTGTGTCGGGCGGATGGTCCCGGCGAATTGTCGGATTCTAATTCATGCGCGTAAGGCAGCAGGTCGTGCTCCGAGACCATTCCGACCAACGTGCCATGGACCGACGTCACGGGGAGATGGTGAATCCCCTTGCGTTTCATGACAGTCCACGCCTCCAACAGTGTATTATCGGACGGCAAACATGTGACGGGAGAGGTCATTAAGTCTTGTGCGAAGATGGCTGGCTTTGGTGCAGGAGTTTGGTGTACCTGTTGCTGGTAGGCCTGTTGAGCGAGGGATGCTGCATGGTCAGCAGTCTGGCGCTCCGGTTCTTTCGAACGATCCCGTCTGTCCGCATCGGCCTGCGTCGCAGGAGGACGCGGAGATACTGGAGCGGTAGGATAGGTTTCGACGATGCCATTGACGGCACGTATAATCGGCATGGTGGACCTCGTACTGTCTGTATCGGAGGCTAGCGGTAAGTACTTAAGCTCGGGGGGGCGTGGTCTGTACGACTGGTGGAGAGAGGTGAGAAACTGGGTCGGGAACGAACTATAAGAGCCTGGGTCGGCGCTAAGGGACAGCAAGGAGCTGAAACCGAGGACAAGAATGACCATCAACGATCACGGTCTCAAGAAACATCGCCGTTGGTCTGATCCACAGCCCACGGGTGCCATAGAGTGCTCGATAGACCACATACTCCTCTTCTGTTTCTGAGTGACGAGCCACTCCCAGCACTTCATATTCCTGGCCTTTATAGTGCCGATAGCGACCAGGTTGCACCATCGTATATCCTTCCCCTTCTGACTTCATACCATAAACGGCACGAACCATGAAATCACAGAGTCTGGCTTCAACGTGCAAGACACACGACATCATCGTCATCGGCGGCGGGTCGGCGGGTTATGCCGCGGCACGAACCGCATGCGATGCCGACGCCGATGTGGCCATTGTGGATCAGGGCCCGCTCGGGGGGCTCTGTATCCTGCGTGGCTGCATGCCGACAAAGGCCATCCTGCGTTCTGCCGAAGTTGCAGCTCTCCTCAGGCGGGCGAAGGAATTTGGGCTCTCCCCGGTCTCGGCCCATGCCGATCTGTCGGCGATCGTGGATCGCAAGGATCGGTTGGTCCACGAATTTGCAGAGTATCGCATTCAACAGCTTCGCGATCCGAGACTCACGCTCTATCAATCGCAAGCTGTCTTCCGGTCACCCCACGAGATTGCCGTCGGAGATACCGTCCTGTCGGCCGATTCGTTCATTATCGCCACCGGGTCGAGGCCTAATGAGGTTCCGATTCCTGGCTTGGCCCACGCCGGATATTTCACGAGCGATACGATTCTGGATCTCCGCACTCAACCAGATTCGTTGATCGTTCTTGGCGGTGGGGCTGTTGCCCTCGAACTCAGCCAATTCTTTGCTCGATTGGGGACGAAGGTCACGATCCTTCAACGGGGACCCACGCTCCTTTCTGAGATGGATGAGGATGTCGGACGCGCGCTTGAAGCTGCATTGATTTACGAGGGCATCGAAGTTGTGACGGGCACGCAGTTGCTGCATGTCACTCGCGACACAACAGGGAAGACGGTATGGGCGATGAAAGACGGACGTGAGCGATCCTATGTCGGCCAGGAGATTCTCCAGGCTTTAGGTCGACGGCCCAACATCGAAGAACTTCGTCTCGATTTATCAGCCGTGACGGTCGACGGCGGACGGATTATGGTCGATAGCGCCATGCGTACGTCGCAAGCACATATT
>DATHTZ010000285.1:0-9710 GCA_035462675.1 Nitrospiraceae bacterium
ATCCCCTGCCCGATACGATTCGTCCCTCCGCCGAGGATGATCACTTTTTTCCGGTCTGTCGGGCGAGCCTCACATTCGCTTCCGTACGTCGAATACAGATACGGGGTATAGGCTTCGAACTCGGCGGCGCAGGTGTCGACCCGTTTATAAGTCACCCCTCTTTTGCCCTGGCCGGCCTTGGTCCGCTGCTTCCGGATCGAGGCTGAGGTCACGCCGATGAGCTGTGCGATACGATCGTCTGAAAAACCAAGGCCCTTGGCCTCCCACAGAAGCGATTCCTCAAGCGCTGCTGGTTTCTTTCCCGCTTGGCCGACCAGCAGGGTTTCAAATTGCATCAGCTCTCGGATCTGCTCAAGGAACCAGGGATCGATCTTTGTGAGGGCAAATAAGTCGTCATTGGACAGGCCCAGGCGCATGCCATCCGCTACGTGCCACAATCGCTCGGCAATCGGGGTCCGCAGATGTTGGAGTACCCGCTCCAGCGCCGGTTGCCGATCGAAGCCCGCGGGGATGCCGCGATCCAAGCCCTCCCTTGACGACAACCCGTTCATGTTCAACTCCAGCGAACGAATCGCCTTCTGCAAGGATTCTTTAAAGGTTCTCCCGATCGCCATCACTTCGCCCACCGATTTCATCTGTGTCGTGAGGGTGGGATCGGCCCCTCGGAACTTTTGAAAGGCAAAGCGAGGGATCTTGACCACCACATAGTCGATCGTGGGTTCGAATGAGGCTTTCGTCACCCCGGTGATGTCGTTAGTGATTTCATCCAGTGTATAGCCCACGGCAAGCTTCGCGGCAATCTTCGCGATGGGAAACCCTGTTGCTTTCGACGCGAGCGCGGAACTCCTCGACACGCGTGGATTCATTTCAATCACCACCATGTCGCCGTTCTGAGGATTCAAGCCGAATTGAACGTTCGATCCGCCGGTATCGACGCCGATCTCACGCATGATCCGAACCGCGGCGTCTCGCATACGCTGATACTCTTTGTCCGAGATAGTCATGGTCGGGGCAACCGTAATGCTGTCGCCCGTGTGGACCCCCATCGGATCAAGATTTTCGATGGGACAGACAATGACGACATTGTCTTTGAGATCCCGCATGAGCTCCAGTTCATACTCTTTCCACCCGATCAGAGATTCTTCAATCAGTACTTGGCTGACCGGGCTCATCGCCAATGCCCAATCAATCAGCTTCTCGAACTCTTCCCGGTTGTACGCGATATTTCCACCGGTCCCACCCATGGTGAACGACGGACGGATAATCGAAGGGAATCCGGTCTGTTCGAGGATCTTGATGGCTTCATCACGGGTATGTGCCGTACCGCTGGTCGGCACGCGCAACCCGATTCGCTGCATCGCATGTTTGAAGGCTTCGCGATCCTCGGCCTTATGAATCGCCTCGGCAGACGCGCCGATCAACTTCACTTCGTATTTTTCGAGCGTCCCCTGCTTGACCAACCCCATCGTCGTATTTAACGCGGTCTGCCCGCCCATGGTCGGGAGCAGGGCGTCGGGGCGTTCGCGCTCGATCACTTTCTCCACAACCTCGACCGTGATCGGCTCCACATACGTTCGATCCGCCAATTCAGGGTCGGTCATGATCGTCGCCGGGTTGCTGTTAATGAGAATGACCCGGTAGCCTTCTTCTTTCAGCGCTTTGCAGGCCTGCGTGCCTGAATAATCGAACTCGCAAGCCTGGCCGATCACGATCGGTCCGGACCCGATCAATAAGATAGACTTGATATCAGTTCGCCTTGGCACAGAGACCTCGTTGTAGGATCAGCTAGCTTCTGGCATCGGCCCGATCGTCGGCTTGTATGGCGCCGGTGGCGACGGAGCCACTCCTCCCCCGGACCTATGATAGCGCTGAAGCGCCTCGGGCAGCCACGCTTCGATCTGGTTGATACGTGTCAAATCGGACGGATGAGTGGAAAGAAACTCGGGCACCGACTGTTGGGAGCGAAAGCAGACCTTGCCGATCATCAGCCTCGGGCATCCGCTCATGCGCTCCCAAAACGGCACAGCTTCACGCGGATCGTACCCGGCCTGCGCCATCAATCGAAGCCCAATGTAGTCGGCTTCCGATTCTTGTTGCCGATTGAAGGGCAACGACACATTGACCCCATAGGCCCCCAACAAACCCTGGATCGCACCGGCATTGGCTTTTCCGGAGGCCGCCGCACCCAATGCGCCCAATTGCGCAATCTGGTCCAAGATACTCCGGCTCATCCGCTCCACCCCATGGCGCTGCAATGCATGCGCGACCTCATGACCCATCACCGTCGCAAGGCCCGCATCGTCTTTAGTATGTTTGAGGATCCCGGTGAAGATGGCGACTTTCCCACCCGGCAGCGCGAATGCATTGACCATCTTATCGTCTTGAATAACCGCGAACTCCCATTGATACTCCGGCTTATTGGCGGCTTCGGCAATCTTCCGTCCCACGCGATGCACCAACTCGTTCACTTCCACATTGTCGCTCAGCGGCGCATCCCGTAAGACCTGCCGGTATGCGCTCACTCCAAATTCCAGTTCCTTCTCCTCGGAAAAAAAGATCACCTGATCGCGCGCTGTACCCGGCGCACGGTAACAACCAGTCATGCTGCCGAACAGACTCAGGGCCATCCCCGCCCCAAGGGCCGTGTAAAGGCCCATCGCCCCCTGAGCCCCCAAAGCCAATAACGCCCGACGCCCGATCGGCGCGTTGAAGAATTGGCTCATCGTGTCATGTGAAGATTGAGTCATTGGAGATTTCATTCATCGAAACAAGGTCTCAAATGGAGCCATCGTCAATTTTTGGATTACGGCATCCAGAGGTACATGAACTGCGGCGTGCCACCCCGCACCATTGACATTAAGTCCAAATTGGCCAACCCAGTGATGCCAGCACTCGTCCCGAACAGGCGCGAGTATATATTATTCTGATACTCGCCCCGCCGCCCATAGGTCACAACCCTCGCTTCTGTGAGACCCGCTTTCTTCTTGGCCAATTCAAGCGCGTCATCAAGATACCCGATTTCGTCGATCAAGCCTGCCGCCTTGGCCTGATCTCCGGAATAGATCCGTCCATCGGCCAGTTTCTTGATTTGTTCAGCCGACAGATTGGGGCGCCCCTCCTGTACCACGGCCAGGAATCGTTGATAGAATGAATCGATCACGCTTTGAAAGATCCCTCGCTCCTCTGGTGTCATGACTCGGAAAGGTGAACCCATGTCTTTACGAGGGCCTGACGTAATGGCATTGGCCTCGACACCCACTTTTTCGAGCAACCCTCGGGCGTTCACTGTCAGCATGATCACACCGATGCTGCCCGTCACCGTCGAGGGATGGACCAAGATACTGTCCGCCGCCATGGCCAGGTAGTAACCTCCTGACGCCGCCACGTCCATCATTGAGGCGATCACGGGAACCTTTTTCTTGACCTTGAACTCCCGCAACTCGTGATACAGGATGTCCGAGGCGGTCACGGTTCCGCCCGGGCTGTTGATGCGAACGACCACGGCTTTAATCCTGTCGTCCTTCGAGGCCCTTGTCAGCTCTTCCTTAAATGTCGCCAGCATATTGGGATGCGGGATGAGGCCTTCTTTATCCTGGGAGCTGATGACCCCCGACAGATCGAGCAACAGGACTTTTCCATCGCCCGTCCCGCTGAGCTGCACCTCCTTCACTGGCCCCGAAGGTTCGATGAGATTGACCGTGACGCAACCGACTTGCAGGCCGATGACGGCGAGCAGGCAGAGCCGAACAAGTATGGTGCAAACTCTAAACATGCTGTTCCTCCATCAACTGAGTAAACCTGGTGAATAAATACGCAGAGTCATGGGGGCCGGGAGACGCTTCAGGGTGATACTGCACTGAAAACACCGGATAATCGACAGAGGCCAACCCTTCGACCGAATGATCGTTCAGGCTCAGATGTGTTACCACAACGTGACCGAACAATGTATCGATAACGGGCGGTCGTTCCGGCATCGCACTGATCGGGCGAGCTATCGCTACCGCGAAATTATGGTTTTGCGACGTGATCTCGACTCGTCTCGTGCAGAGATTCATGACCGGATGATTCGCCCCATGATGACCGAACTTCAACTTATAGGTGTTGAGCCCCAATGCAAGACCGAGAATCTGATGCCCTAAACAAATGCCGAAGATCGGGCGGCGACCGATCAATTGGCGCACCGCCTCAACCGCGTAGGGCACTCCCTCTGGATCCCCCGGACCGTTCGACAGAAAGATCCCATCGGGTTTGAGGGCTTCAACCTGCATCGCGGTGGCTGAGGCCGGGACGACGGTCATGTCACATCCCATATCCACCAGCCGGCGAAGAATATTCAGTTTTATCCCGAAATCGTAGGCGACAACATGCCACCGCCTGGTCGCACCGGCCCGCGGCTTGTCACCGAGCGAAGGTGCCCACTCGCCTGTTCCTTCCGTCCACTGGTAGGCCTCCTTACACGTGACAGCTGTCGCCAGATCACGCCCAATGATGCTCGGCGCTGCCTGTGCCTTCTCGACAGCCCGGCGGGAATCCCCGTCGATATGGGTGATGAGGCCCTGCTGTGAACCATGTTCGCGCAAGTGACGGGTCAGGGCCCGCGTATCCAACCCCTCGATGCCGACGATCTTTGCCTCGTGCAAATAGTCCTGTACCCGCTGCCGGCTGCGCCAGTTACTGTCGAGTCGACTCGACTCTTTCACGATGAATCCCTCAGCCCAAATCCGCCGTGACTCGGCATCCTCCGGTGTCATCCCATAGTTTCCAATATGAGGAGACGTCATCGTGATGATTTGCCCCTTGTACGAAGGATCGGTTAAGACCTCCTGGTAGCCGGTCATCGCCGTGTTAAACACGACTTCTCCCACCGTTTCCCCTTCGTATCCGAGGGCACGGCCTTCGAAGATCGTGCCGTCTGCCAGCGCCAACAATGCGTGTTTCACGTAAGGACTCCGTCCCGGTAGAGAGACCGTTTCGCCTTGATGCCGATTAAGAGAATCCCCAGTACAAGATCAACCATGTAAATCATCCGAGTCGGCATCAGCACACGAAAGAAGGCTTCCAATGCCGCCTTCTTCGCCGCCGCCTCCTGCGCCGCGAAGGCCTGAGCTTGAAGCGCCGCAGCATAGGGGTGCAGCCATAGAATAATGATTCCCGCGATCACCACCATCCCTATCAGCACTGCCATCTCGCCCCGACCGACCGATACCACCGGATCTCCACTCCACCAGCGATACCACCCTGCAGCCCATAGAGTGACCAGCGCCCCGATCATGAACCGATGATAGCCCTCAAACGCCCGCGTCAGAAATACTCCACCCAAATCCTGTCCGCCGAACGTATTGAACACCGCGGGAATGACCGCTCCGATGAGGACCAGTCCGCCGCCGACCCATATTCCCAGCGCCAGCCATTCAAGCGTCAGACAGCAGATCATCCCCCAACGGGACATACGCAGCACAGCGCTACCGTTCCGCCGAACCGGCCTCGAATACCACCCGGCCACCCACGATCGTCGTCGTGACCCGGCCTTTCACCTTCCATCCGGCAAACGGAGTGTTTCGGCTCTTTGAGCGAAACTTGGCCGGATCGACCTCCCACTGTTCCTGCTGGTCGACGACTGTCACATCGGCATCGGCCCCCACCGCCAACGTGCCTTTGGCCAATCCAAACGCCTTTGCCGGAGCTGTGCTCAACTTATCGACTGCCGACTCCAACGACAAGACTCCCTCTTCAACCAGCGCAAAGGTTAACGGCAGCGCCGTCTCCAGCCCGACGATTCCGAACGGCGCTTCGGTAAATCCCAACTGTTTTTCCTGGGAGGCATGCGGGGCATGATCCGTGGCGATGACATCAATCGTGCCGTCGCGGAGACCCTGCTTGATCGCTTGCACATCCTTCCACGTCCGAAGCGGAGGATTCATTTTGGCGTAGGTATTATAGCCTCGGACTACTTCTTCTGTGATAGTAAAATGATGGGGGCAGGCCTCGGCTGTGACTTTGAGGCCGCGTGACTTGGCCTCCCGCACCATCCGGACCGATCCCTCCGTGCTGATGTGCGCCAGATGCAGCCGGGCTCCGGTCAGCTCCGCCAAGGCGACATTACGCGCCACCATCACATCTTCCGCCGCCGCCGGCATACCGGGGAGCCCCAACTCGGTCGAGATGGCTCCTTCGTTCATACAACCCCCCTCGGCGAGATGCAGATCTTCGCAATGATCGACCACCGGCACGTCGAAAGCCAAGGCATACTCCATGGCTCGCCGCATGACCAGGCTGTTCATCACCGGCTTTCCGTCATCCGAAATCGCGACACAGCCGGCACGGCGCAAGTCCCCGATCTCCGCCAGCTCCTTCCCTTCCGAACCTTTCGTAATCGCGCCGATCGGAAAGACGTTCGCCAGCCCGGCCGCCCGCGCTCGATCGAGCATGAATTCCGTGATCGCTTGGTTGTCATTAACGGGATTCGTATTGGGCATGCAACAGACCGAGGTGAAGCCGCCGGCCACCGCCGCCGCCGCTCCGCTCTGGATCGACTCTTTGTATTCGAAGCCCGGCTCCCGGAAATGGACGTGGAGATCGACAAAGCCGGGAAGAACCAATCGGCCCGTAGCATTGATCTTCGTAGCCCCCGCAGGAGCGTTGAGATGCGGCCCCACAGCGACAATTCGGCCCGCATCGATCAGCACATCAGCCACACCATTGAACCGTCCCGGATCGATCACGTGTCCGCCTGCAATGTGAATAGCCACGATTCAGTTTGCTCCTGACAAGAGATAGAGAATGCCCATGCGAACGGCCACGCCGTTCGCGACCTGCTCCAGAATCACCGACGACAAACTATCGGCCACCTCCGGAGAGATCTCGACCCCGCGATTGATCGGACCCGGATGCATCACAATCGCCCCAGGCTCGGCCGACTCGACCCGCTCGGTCGTCAATCCGTACAGCCGCGCATATTCGCGGATGGTCGGAAATAGCGCAATTCCCTGCCGTTCGAGCTGCAAGCGCAGCATCATGATGACCTGGACCCCACGCAACGCCTCGTCGAGATTGTAGAAGACGCGCGCGCCCAGCTTCTCCACTCCATAGGGCATCATCGTCGGCGGCCCCACCAACCGAACCTCTGCCCCCAACTTCACGAGCGCGTGAATATTCGAACGTGCTACACGGCTATGCGCCACATCTCCGACGATCGCCACCCGCAATCCCTCGAACGACAATCCCCGCTCGCGAATCGTATACAAATCCAAGAGGCCTTGCGTCGGATGTTCGTGCCACCCGTCTCCCGCGTTGATCACAGACGACTTCACTCCGTGGGCCAGGGCTTCGGCCGCACCGGCCGAGGGGTGACGCAAGACTATAATATCCGCCTGCATGGCCTCGATATTGCGCGCGGTATCGAGCAAGGTTTCTCCTTTGACCACGCTGCTCGACGACGGCGAGAAGTTGATGACATCCGCGCTAAGCCGTTTCGCCGCTAACTCGAACGAGGTGCGTGTCCTTGTGCTGGGCTCGAAGAACAGGTTCACGACCGTGCGCCCCCGGAGCGCCGGAACCTTCTTGATCTCCCGGCCGGTCACTTCCTTAAACGAATCGGCCGTTTCCAAGATCAACCGAATCTCATCCACCGACAGAGGGGCTAGGCTCAAGAGGTCTTTGCGTTTAAGACTCATCGTTCCCTCCACCTCAGCTCTTGGAGATCACCACCCGATCGTCTTCGCCTTCTTCTTCCAACAATACCTGGATCTTTTCTTCTCGTGATGTTGGAATATTTTTCCCGATATACGTCGCCTTAATCGGCAACTGACGATGGCCTCGATCGACCAAGACGGCAAGTTGAATTTCTGCAGGCCGTCCCAGATCGATCAGCCCATCCATCGCCGCGCGAATGGTCCGACCCGTAAACAGCACGTCGTCGACCAACACAATGATCTTGTCGGAAATATCGAACGGGACCGATGTCTTGCGGAGAATCGGCTGCTCCTTCCGCAAGGAGAGGTCGTCCCGATAGAGGGTAATATCCAACTCGCCGATCGGCACCGATGCCGTTTCGATTTCTTGGATCCGCTTCACCAACCGATGGGCCAGATGCACCCCTCCGGTTCGAATTCCGACCAGCGCCAAATCTTTTACACCCTTATTGCGTTCGAGAATTTCATGGGCAATACGAGTGACCGCTCGCGCGATATCTCCCGCATCCATCACCACCCGTTCAAGTTGTCGGTCGCTACTCGGCATCATCTCCTCATTCTCATCGCAGAGCATCCATGCGTTTTACGTCTACCGCTTCACCTTTCACCTCTTCGAGCGGGCATAAAAAAACCCTCTCATCGAAATCCGACGAGAAGGTTAAGGTGCACCGACAGACACAAGCCCATGACCACTCCTTGCTCACCTCGCAGGATGAGCATTAAAGGTTCAGGCATAGTACTGAGACCGAGACCGTACTGTCAAGACAACTTCCGAACACGGTGACGCGTGGGGCGAATAGGAGACAGAAAAAGTCGCTCTTCTCACCCGACCAACCCCGGCGTGCCGAGACACGCCTCTTCCGATGCATCGTTCTCGACTCATCGAAATCCTCTACAGCCAACAATCACCCTGAGTTCTCCCTCCCTTTATTTCCCAGAGACTCACTGACTCACATTGACCATGGTCGAACCCTTTCCTATACTGGCAGAGGCTCGCAGGGAGGTGCACTGTGAAAATCGTCATCGGTCTACTGATTGTCGTGATCCTCGTGGTCGGAGGCATCCTGGCGCTTCCCTTCCTGATTGACCTCAACAGGTATCAAGACCAATACAAGCCGCTCATCGAAGACGCACTCAACCGCAAGGTTCAGCTGCAAGACATCCGTCTGACTATCTGGCCGCGGATCGGCGCCAGGGTGGCCGGATTTGTTGTGCTGGATGACCCGGCATTCGGCTCCAGCCCCTTTGCCTCTCTCATCTCGCTGGACATCGGGGTTAAACTCATGCCGTTGCTCAGCGGGAAGATAGAGGTAGAAGAGATTGCGCTTCGTCATCCCGTTATCACAGTCATCAAGAATAAGAACGGCGTCTTGAACGTCTCGACCATCGGACGAACAGGCATCGCAGCGCCGAAAACTCCATCGCGAGCGCCCATTCCATCGACTGAAGGTCCTCTCAAAATCCTGGCTCTGCTGGCTGTGGATCGGGTTTCTATCGCAGACGGGACTCTCACCTATCGTGATCTTTCAGCTGCCAAGCCAACCGAATATATTTTGCAGGATATGGAGATCCTCCTCCAATCGGTTCGGCTCGGCCAATCCCCGACCCTCCATGTTGGAATGCTCGTGCAACCGTCGAACCTGCCGGTGAAACTCGACGGCACCTTTGGCCCATTGAAAGAATCCACCGACATCGACACCATCAATCTCCAACTCGGGTTGGGAAAAACCGATTTCACCATCACCGGGAAAACGATCGGGCGAAACGCCAGCCTGAACATCAGTGCGTTGCTCATCAATACGGCTAATCTGCCGCTCGCCTTACCATTACAAAACCCCGTCGAAGTGAGGAATCTCCAGATGGTCGCTGAAATACACGGCCAGGACATGCTATTTCCGCGCCTCTCCTTTCAGCTCTTCGATGGACAAGTCTCGGCAGAGGGAGGGGTCACGTCCGGCTCCGAAACACCACCCTTCACCGGCAAGATGACGATTCAAGGGATGCAACTCGATCCGGCAG
>DATHTZ010000286.1:0-1971 GCA_035462675.1 Nitrospiraceae bacterium
CAATCTTCGCAGGATCATTTCTTGTAGTCGTGGTTGTTGTGGCTTTCATTCCTTAGACCTCAAGGTCTTGATTGGTTTCCCAGATGAGCACTTCCGTTCCTGTGCCGGCGTCAGCCGTCAGGCGCCGCGAACCGGCCGCTACGAGACGAACCGCATCGCCGGTAAGGAGCGTACCGGCGCCTTCGAGTTCAGCACTCCCCTTGGCAATGAATAGATGCACATACGGGGCATCAGGAACCTGCACCGATCCCCCTGGATTGAGTCGCCCGCCCCAAAGGACGGCCCCCTGCTGCTTGATGGAAATCGCAGCCTCATGACCACGCCCTGACGCAATGGGGATCAATTCTCCACGCTTCAACTCCCGGTTGATATCCGATTGCTCATAGCTCGGATTGATGCGTTCGGTATCGGGCGGGACCCACATCTGGATGAAGTGCACGTCCTTGTCGTTCTGCGGGTTCATCTCCGAGTGCCAGATCCCGGTCCCGGCACTCATGCGCTGGGCAAGCCCCGGGTAGAGGATGCCGGTATTACCCTCCGAGTCCTTATGTTCCAGTTCACCGTCAAGCACCCAGGTCACAATCTCCATGTCGCGATGGGGATGGGTGCGGAATCCCGTATTGGGTTTCACCACGTCATCGTTGCTCACCAAGAGCAGTCCATGATGGGTGTTGTGGGGATCGTAGTGGTCCGAAAAACTGAAGCTGTGGTGAGAATTGAGCCAGCTAATTTCGGTGTGAAACCGCTCATGACTCCGGCGAATATCAATTGGAACTTGAGATGCTTGTTTCGTGTTCATGAAAATCCCTCCTGATCACACCCACTTCACGGTGCCTGGGCACGACCCGATACGGACACGACATCCGTCGCCGACCGTGCGCCAGCAAGCTTCAGCTTCCACTGCTGTTCTCTCATCAACGTTGTGATCTTCAGCATGCGGTGATATCAGCTGTGCCGAACCAGCGGCAAAAGCTATTCCACGCTCGACGAGGCTTAAAAGAGTCTGCGAATGGCGCCTAAACGTTGCAGATGAAGGATCGAGACTGATCTGGGAAGCAACACTATGGTGAGGCGTGCTGAGGAAAGCGCGTCGAGATATCGACAGGCGTCGACATATCGACGTTATCAGGGTCGATGAATGTCGAGCCGTTGCATTTTCGAAAGGAGCGTCGTGCGTTTCAGTCCAAGCCGCGCAGCGGCTCCTGCGGACCCGCCGATGACCCAATCGGTCTCGTGCAGGACACGGAAGATGTGCGCGCGTTCGGCCTCTTCAAGGGTCACGGCTCCATTCACATTCGGGACGCCGACGGCATTCCGGTGCAGCTTCAATTCCTCGATCGGTACGTGGAGCGCGGAGCCTTGAGTCAAAATCACGGCCCGTTCGATCAAGTTCTCCAACTCGCGGATGTTCCCAGGCCAGTCGTACTTGGATAACGCGTTGAGGACGATGGCTGGAACCGTGTCGATCTTTTTATTCATGAGGCGCGTGTGTTTTTGGGCAAAGTACCGTACGAGCAGAGGAATATCCTCGGCTCGGTCACGGAGCGGGGGTACCACGATCGGAAACACGTTGATGCGATAATATAGATCGCTCCTGAATTGCCCTTGCTCGACCATATGCGCGAGTTCGCGGTTCGTCGCTGTCATTACGCGAACATCAATCTTGATGGTGCGGGCACTTCCCAGTCGCTCAAATTCCTGTTCCTGGAGGACTCGCAACAGTTTTGACTGCACTTCGAGAGGAACATCTCCAATTTCATCGAGGAAGAGCGTGCCCTGATGCGCCAGTTCGAAGCGACCGACCTTCCGCGCAATCGCCCCGGTGAACGCGCCTTTCTCATGGCCGAACAGTTCACTTTCCAGCAATCCAGTCGGAATGGCGGCGCAATTCATTTTGACAAAAGTGTGCTGGCGGCGCGGACTGAGCTCATGGAGCGCGCGCGCGATGAGTTCCTTCCCTGTTCCCGTCTC
>DATHTZ010000287.1:0-3497 GCA_035462675.1 Nitrospiraceae bacterium
CTTCCCTCTCGATCGGAAACCGTTCCGCGATCTCAGCAGCCGTCTCCTGGATAATCGTCGTCACCACCTCATCCAGCAGGGCCTTCCGGTATTTCACGGGAAAGACACTGTGGTAGTAGATTTGCCACGCACCGTGCGCTCCCTTGCTAACTGCTTCGTCCCTCGGATCCGCCCTATTCCAGAGGGTACCAGAAACGAGTGTCCCCGTAGCAAGCTACGGGGTATCACAAGTTCAAAATCTGGGTGGATAAAAGCTGTGGGCATCTCATCAAGGCGATTTAGCAGTGTCATGACATTTATTTTGGCTGCAGGGTGTGCAAGTGGCGCAGATATTTCGCAGACTGCTTCAAACGAAAGTGCCAATTGATGATTGCTCCGTCGCAGGCTTTCGTTGAGTTCGTCTGCATTGCAAGGCTTCCCTCTCTGAAGAATCTCGATCAGATCTTTAGCGTCTAGATATATCTTCATGACGCTACTTAAAAGCGCGTGGCAGCAAACGGGCCTGAGCAGCTTGAGGATCAGGTCTTGCAATCATACACAATGCCTATCCTGTGGATCGGATAAGGCTACCAAAAACAATGGAACAGGATACGGGAAGAGGCTACTGCGATGCCAGGAGAGAGTCAACCTGAAGCACATGCTTTGCGGGGAAGGGTGCTCAAAGTACGTTCCTTCCAAGCTCACCTTTCCTCTCTTGGAAGGACACCTATGTTGGTCTATGTGCGGCCGTCGAATGAGGCCCTTCTCAGGGTGCGCATTCCGAGAGCACAGGACTAACGTCGGTAGACTGCCATTCTTTTTATCGTGGAGGATCCGCGAGTACGGAGGACACCTGTCCGCTCACTTCCTCCATTTCTTCCCCTAGTTCGCCTACTTTTCTTCATGAGGGTGGCCTGGTCGATCCTTAACTGCACGCGTCGAACGAGCACATTCTTATTGTGCGCGTTCCGCGAGCAAGAGGACGACTAGGCCGCCCGCATCTCCTATTTATTGGCGAACGCCTCATCTCCCTCCGCCCCCGCCCGCGCCTTCCACTCCAAACTGTAATATTCCCCGCGATCCCGCGCCCAGGGATCGAACGCATTCACTACCCCCTGTAGCTCGCCGCCTAGTTCCGGCATTGTCCGCAACAATACGCGTTTCATCGGAGAGACCGGCTGCTGATGGCCGTTAGGCATTCCCTCTTCCATCATCTCCGGACCTGGTCCGTTGTTCGTGACCCACTCGACGCCGAGGGTGCTGTAAAACTCAGGACGGAAACTGGAGGTGAAGAACCGGTCGCTGAAGAGGCGGCGCGAAGCATTGAGAATAAATACGACGAACTGAGTTTCGGAAATGGCAAAGCCATGCGGCCGCCTGAATTCCGACAGCCAGCCGACCACAGTGTCGACGTCCTCGATATTGTCGACCAGGCTGCCGTTCGGATGCCCTAGACAATCATTGATGAGCGATCGGTCGTCGTTCAGCTGCGCCTCGGTTATTTTCTTGGACGAATCGCAATGGTGCTGCCCATACACCTCACGCAATGTCTTCACGAGCTGTTCCTGCTCGCGTCGAGCCGACGAGAACTTGAATAGGCGCGTATCGACGAAATCGTCGAAGCTGGTCAGTTGCTTCAACCCGTACTGCCGGCGGAACTCGTTATAGCGCGGCACTCCCCGCTCCCGGTCCCTGATGAGATCGAGTGCGGCCACGTCGATCTGTTGTGTAGAAGACTGCAGGCGGTTCATCTTGAGGTTTTGCAAAAACTGTGGATGGTTCTGAAGGGTGAGTGCTCCCAGCCGTTGGCGGCCCATGCTCAGCGCCCAATTGGACAAGCCCTTCTGGCGCATCACCTCAGTCGCCTTACCACGGAAGGTCTCGATCACCGGCACGTTGTGCCGGATGACGTTCGGGTCGCTGTCCCACTCACGATATTCGATCAGATCCGGCAAGAGTGGGTGTAACCGGTACACCGAGATGAACTCCTCGGGGAAATTGAATGGGGAGCCGAAGTGGTTGACGCCTCCATTGATATGATCGTCGTTTTTCAAAGTCCAACGGTCTTCTTTGTTGGGATCGAGCAGACCCACGAGCGGCACCCCATCGTACACCCGGTTGCCCAACCCGAAAATGCCGGGTCCGCCGGCGAACACCGCATAGAGACTGTTCGCTTTCTTGGTGTCATTCGAATCGCCGAGCCGGCGCACGACCTCCTTCAGCGCCTCCGCCACTGTCTCATGCTTTGCAAAGACTCCGCTCCAATTGGCGTTCATCCCCCGGTTCAACGGCTCGTTGTAGAGCAGTTGTGTGGTCCATTCGATGGTGTGGATTTTTGCGATCTCGGCCGCGACGACCAGCCTGGCGACTTCGAACAATTCATTCGGCGCGATGTCTCTGTAGCGGATGGCGTGATCGGGATTGGCGGGATTTCTTAAGCCGCTGTCGCCATAGGGCATGCGAGCGGCCTGCTTCCGGAATGCATCGACAAAGGTGTTGTGCTCTCGCGCAAAGACGTTGTGGTAGAAACTCATCCCGATGCTCCAGTTGTCGGGAAAGGCCGCAGCCTCTTGGCCGGACCACTCAGGATTGATCGGGTCCACCGCTTCGAAGACCGGCAGATATCCCAGCTTGTCGCTTTCGCCTGTACCCTCTCCGACCGGAATCAGCAGCAATTTGGCTGGATCCTTCGGATCGTGCTTCACTCGCCGGCTGGAACGCTCGTCGTATCCATACAGCTGGGAGGCATCCCACCAGGCGGTGACGTGATTGGCAGTGGTCTTTGGCGCCCGCGTGAGATAGGTCTTGCCGCCCTGCGTGAATGACTTGGGCTTCATGCCTTCAGCGATGATCGCCGCATCGATCTTGTCATCGGGCCGGCAGCCCAGCGTCTTGACGTCCTCGCTCGTCAGCGGCTGCTCGATGTTTTTGGCCAGCTGCATCGCACAGCCGACGGCCATCCATTCCGGTCGATTGCGCCCCTCTTCCAGATGCGCAAACCAGTCGTGGGTCATGAATTGGATCCAGAAGGCCGCCAACACATTGAAGAACGGCGCCTTCTTGTATTCGCACTCGGCCTCTCTCGCGTCACCAGGCAGACCGTACCCTTCGCGACATCTGTCAGGATTCGGCTGCGTGCGGGTGAACAGTTTTCGGCTGATCACTTGAGGGTCCGGCTTCAGCAGCCCTATTCGATCTCCATGGCGATTCTTGGTCAGCTCATTCAAACCCAGGTCGGGAAAGGTCGTGTCGAAATCCACGTTCCGTGCAAAAAGTTGACGCGTCGATCCCATCAGCGGATTGCGGATGTCGTTGCAGATCCCGGTCGGGGTGCGGAAGCGTATCAACCCTCCGCGACAGACCTGTGCCTGATCTCCACCGACAGATGCGAAGTCGGGATGGCTCTGCGGCAATCGCATTTCCGGCCAGGTATTGAGCACCGGCCCGGCCTCTCCCTCTCGGCCTCTGACATACGCTTCGTAGGTCTTGTTGTTATCGAACAAGTTGAACTTGATGAG
>DATHTZ010000288.1:0-3303 GCA_035462675.1 Nitrospiraceae bacterium
GGGAGATAACCATGTCGAACACTTTGATTTGGTATTGATCGATGCTTCTGAGTTCAGGGGAGAATTCGTTGATGATGGGGTTCTAATGAAGGAACTGCGGATGGCAGAGCTGATTCTTCTTGATGACACAAATCTCTCACACAACTTCAGTGTCAAACACGCCCTGCTGAAGGACTCAGCTTACATGCTGATGGCCGACAATCCAGGTTTGCGAAAGGGGTACGCGATATTCCGGAGGACATTTACGTGCGGTGAATGTGAAAATAGCGCAGAAAGGGGAGCTCTTCCAACCTAGGTTGTGCGCAAAGCGCACATCATAGGCGGTACGAAGGTTTCCTCATGGCGGTATGTAGATTGAATCCAGAAAAGGAGTAAACCGGCGCGCCAACGCGTTTGATGCCAAACGGGCCTAGTCTAGTTACCCGCTGCCACTGAAGCGCGACGTGTGCCGAGGAGCCCAAAAGTTCTGTTGTCGGATTATGGGTAAGTAATTGATCAGGTTACTTGACGGATTTAGGATCATGAAAGCTGCAGGGAGCCCAGATCATACGGCGAAAACGGGGTATTGAACATGGCCGAATTAGTTTCTATCTTGATACCGGCATACAATGCAGAACATTGGGTTCGAGACGCGATGCTTTCTTCCGTAAACCAATCTTGGCCGAATAAGGAAATCATTGTCGTTGACGACGGCTCATCAGATAACACGTACAAGGTCGCGAAGGCATTGGAGTCGAAAACAGTCAAAGTTGTAACCCAACCGAATGCTGGTGCCTGTGGAGCACGGAACAATGCATTTAAGCTCGCACAGGGAGACTACATACAATGGCTTGATGCAGATGATCTTCTCCACCCCGAAAAGATATCTCTACAACTCAGCCGAAGGGACGGGGGGCGGGACTCACTTACTCTGCTCACCTGTGCATGGGGCAGCTTCTTCTTCTGTCGAGATAGGACAAAGTTCGTGCCGGATTCTTTGTGGCAAGATTTAAGTCCGGTGGACTGGATGGTGGCAAAATTCACGGATAGTGTTTGGATGAATCCCTCCTCATGGCTTGTGAGTCGTCGCTTAACTGAACTTTCAGGTCCCTGGGACAAAAGATTATCTCTTTCCGGAGACGATGATGGAGAATATATTTGCAGAATTATCACTAATAGCCAATTGGTCAAGTTTGTACCAGAGGCGAAATCCTATTACAGGCTAGGCAGTTTTGAGAGCTTGAGTTGGAGAAGTGTTGAGAAGGCTCCCGAGCCATTGTATCTTTCAATTTGTCAATGTATTGCTCATCTACGCTCATTAGAGGACAGTAGTCGCACTAGACAAGCATGCAAAATATTTCTGCAGAATCGCCTTTCCAATTTCAATCCGTACCACGCCACGATAGTTGAAAAGTGTAGCATTTTGGCTCAAGAACTAGGGGGGGACTTAATCATTCCTTCCCCAAGCAGAAAGTTTATGTTCGTCAGCAAAATACTGGGAAGTGAGATGGCAAAAGAACTAAAATGGTCGTTGTGGAAGCAGAAATTAGTTTTTTTAAGAAACTGGGACAGGTTACTACACACATTCGGAAAGACATAGCCAGTTTATTGAATCTTTGTTGAGTCTTTCAAAGTCATTTGTGTCTTGCAATTCGCCAGTGGCTCGAGATGCTTTGACCTTTCACTTGTCGTGCCCCGCTTAAAACATCCCACCTCAGTCTGTTCCTAATTCATGTCACAAAACCTATTGGCGCTGGAGGTGAGTCTATAGTGAGCTGTTCACAAACAAAGAAAACCATTTGGATAGACTTGGATAATTCTCCGCATGTCCCTTTCTTCTTTCCTATTATTAAGGAACTGGAGAAAAGCGGGCACTCAGTCATTCTTACGGCTCGTGACACTTTTCAGGTGATCGGTCTCGCCGATAACTACAAGTTAAATTATGCAAAAGTAGGGAAACATTATGGAGCCAATAAGCTGCTTAAGATTCTCGGTACGATTTGGCGCAGTGTGCAGTTAGCAAGTGTGGTCCTCAAGCACAAACCTGACATGTCACTATCTCACGGCTCGCGATCTCTTATATTGCTATCTTCAGTGCTTGGTATCCCGACGATACTTATGTTTGATTATGAGCATGCAACAATGCTACCAGTCTTCAAGCCAGTATTGGGTATCGCGCCTGAAGTCATTAATGATCCTTGCATAGCCGACCGTTTTAAGCGGGGCCTCCGTGTGTACTCCGGAATAAAAGAAGATGTCTATGTACCCTTTTTTAGGCCAGATTCTTCAATTGTTCCACAGTTGAATCTTGGAGAGCTCGACATTGTGGTCACTATTCGTCCGCCTGCCAGTGAGGCCCACTATCATAATCCCGATAGTGATGACCTTTTTGCTAGAGTTATAGAAGTCCTAGGCCGTACTTCAGGGGTTCGAATGATTATTTTGCCGCGGAATGAAAAGACCCAGAAAGATTTCATATATAGGACTTGGCCTAGATGGTGTAAAGAGGGGAAAATACATATTCCTGATCGAGTTGTAGATGGCCTTAATTTAATATGGCATTCAGACCTGGTGATTAGCGGTGGAGGAACCATGAACAGGGAAGCGGCTGCATTGGGTATCCCTGTGTACAGTATTTTCCGAGGGACTCTTGGAGCGGTGGACAAATATTTGGCCGAACGCGGACGCCTGATAATGATTGAAACCCAGGAGGATGTGGAGTCAAAGATTCGTCTAGTGAAGAGGCGTAAAGGAACTGAGGAGAACATTGGTGACAGCTTGGCTTTGAAGCAAATTATGACTGCCATTGGAGAAGTGATCGAGGACAGAAATGTATCCTAATCACAGACGTGCCTGGTTCGCTGTAGGGCGCCGACGAATTTAGGACGAATAAATTGAATAGTGGAGCCCAATTATGCTGATTCATCTCATCTGCGCAGCTCGGCCGAATTTCATGAAAGTGGCTCCGCTGTATCATGCATTAAAGAGAGAGCCTTGGGCGGACGCCGTTCTTGTCCACACCGGTCAGCACTATGATGTGAATATGTCCGATGCGTTCTTCGAGGATCTCGGTCTGCCGCTTCCTGACATCTATCTTGATGTGAAAAGTGGGTCTCATGCGGAACAGACCGGCAGGGTCATGATCTCGTATGAGAGGGTTCTGAACGATCGGAGGCCTGACTTGGTTGTTGTTGTCGGAGATGTAAACTCGACGATGGCGGCGACCATTGCGGCAACGAAACTGGGCATCACGGTTGCCCATCTTGAGGCTGGCCTACGTTCGTTTGATCGAAGTATGCCAGAGGAGATTAACCGCTTGGTCAC
>DATHTZ010000289.1:0-5152 GCA_035462675.1 Nitrospiraceae bacterium
GTGGCTGTCCCATCGGTTGACAAGGCTGTGGCGAAGGTCCAAAAACTGGGCGGAACGGTCTGCAAGCCGAAGACCGCGGTGCCGCACATGGGCTACTTCGCGATTTGCGAAGACACGGAACATAATACGTTCGCGCTGTGGGAGATGAACGAACGCGCAGCGTGACGCTCTCACAGTCGGAGAATAAATTCGACCATCACTCATCAGGAGCATGCCATGAAATATCTCTGCTTGGTTTATGTTCAGGAAACACAACTGAATGCCCTGTCACGGAGCGAGCGTGTCGCGCTCTCGGACGAGTCCATGGCCTACTGTGACGAGCTGCAGAAGAACGACCAGTTCATCGCAGCCTCGCCTCTCCAGCCGGTGGAAACGGCGACGACGGTGCGGGTTCGCGATGGGAAAACGTCGGTCACCGATGGTCCATTCGCGGAAACAAAGGAACAGTTGGGCGGCTACTTTCTGATCGACGTGAAGGATCTCAATGACGCCATTCGGGTCGCGTCGAAGATTCCGCCGGCTCGTCTGGGGAGCATCGAAATACGACCGATCAAAGAGGGCGGTTGTGCGTGAACAACGACGATTCGCTGTCCACAGCCATGCAGGTTCATACCGGAGATGCAAACCATGAAATTCATGCTGCTGGTTCACCATGATGAAGAGGCCTTCGGCAAGATGAGCGAGGCCAAGAGGAAGGAACTGCTCACGGAATCTGTCCAGCTCACACACCAGCTCCACGCAAACGGGCAGTATCTGAGCGCCTCGCCGCTGCATCCAGCGGGCACTTCGGTCATCGTTCGGGTCCGGGAGAAAAAATCGCTCGTGACCGACGGACCGTTTATCGAAACACGCGAGCAAATTGCGGGTTATTTCCTGGTCGACGCCAAGGATCTCAACGAGGCAGTCCGCATTGCCACTCGGGTGCCTGGGGCACGCATCGGAACCGTCGAGGTGAGACCATTAATCGAGATAACTGGCTTGCCGAATGAGTAGCGTCTCCGATTGATGGAGCGCTAATTGAGATGAAGCTTTGTAAGCAGGGAGCTTAGAGCGAAGAAAGGAGTTAGGAATGAGCACGGTACGGGTACTCGTTGGGACACGGAAGGGAGCGTTCATTCTCACGTCGGACGGAACGCGTAAACAGTGGGACGTCAGCGGGCCACACTTTGCCGGATGGGAGATGTATCATCTGAAAGGCTCGCCCGTTGAGCCGAACCGCATCTATGCCTCGCAAACCAGCAGCTGGTTTGGGCAAATCATCCAGCGCTCGGATGACGGCGGCAAGACATGGCACCAACCAGGAACACCGCCAGGCGAACCGACCACCACTCCAGATGGCATGCCGAAGGGAGAGAGCAACAAATTTGTCTACGATACATCTCCACAAACTGGGAAACCGCTCACGACACACCAGCATTATGACGGCACGCAACGTCCTTGGGAATTTAAGCGGGTCTGGCATCTCGAACCGTCGCTGACCGACCCGAACACAGTCTATGCGGGAATCGAAGATGCGGCCCTGTTCCGATCGACCGACGGCGGGCAGACCTGGCAGGAATTGTCCGGGCTCCGAGACGTGAAAGGAAGTCTGTGGCAGCCTGGCGCCGGCGGAATGTGTCTGCACACGATCGTGCAGGACCCGAGCAATCCACAGCGCATCTATATTGCCATATCGGCTGCAGGGACGTTCCGGACCGACGATGGCGGCATGACCTGGCGGGCGATCAACCGCGGGTTGAAATCCAAATATGAGCTTCCGGACTCGGATGCGGAAGTCGGCCACTGTGTGCATCGCATCGCGATGCACCCGACGCGCCCGAACGTGCTCTTCATGCAAAAGCACTGGGACGTGATGCGGAGCGACGACGCCGGCGAATCGTGGCATGAAATCAGCGGGAACCTGCCGACGGACTTTGGATTTCCGATCGACGTGCACGCCCACGAGCCGAACACGGTATACGTGGTTCCGATCAAAAGCGACTCCGAGCATTTTCCTCCCGACGGGAAGTTGCGCGTGTACCGCAGCCGGACGGGCGGGAACGAGTGGGAGCCGCTCACGAACGGTCTGCCGCAGCGCAATTGCTATGTGAACGTGCTGCGCGATGCGATGGCGGTCGACTCGCTTGATCCGTGCGGCATCTATTTCGGGACATCCGGCGGACAAGTGTATAGCTCGGCCAACGGCGGAGACAGTTGGGAACCGATCGTGAGAGACCTGCCGGCGGTCCTGTCGGTGGAGGTTCAAACCTTTCCATGATTCGAGTCGTACTTCCGGCACATCTGCGGACACTCGCGCGGGTCGACGGGGAAGTGACTTTGGACGTCCCTGATCCGGTGACGCAGCGCTCGGTGCTCGATACGCTCGAAGCGCGGTATCCGATGTTGCGTGGAACTGTCCGTGACCATGTGACTCTCAAACGCCGCGCGTTCGTGAGGTTTTTCGCCTGCGAGCAGGATTTGTCTCACGAACCGGCGGATGCTCCGCTGCCCGACGCAGTCGCAACGGGGGCTGAGCCATTTCTTATCGTAGGAGCCATGGCGGGTGGGTAGTCATCCCTGTCGACTTCGAGCCGTCTCGTTCGACTAGAAGGTACGGTAGAGCCGACCATCGTGAAGCTGGCTGATTTCGTATAAATGGAGGACAGGCCATGCAAAAGATCACTCCATGCTTGTGGTTCGACGACAAAGCCGAAGAGGCGGCAAAGTTTTATGTGTCGATCTTCAAGCATTCCAGATTCGGACCTATGACCCACTATGGAAAGGCCGGCGCAGAGGTCTCAGGAAGGCCGAAGGGCTCGGTCATGACTGTGACGTTTGAGATCGAGGGACAGGAATTCGTGGCCCTCAACGGCGGACCACTCTTCAAGTTTACTGAGGCAGTCTCGTTCATGGTGAAGTGCAATACGCAGGCAGAAATCGATGAGATGTGGCACAAGCTCTCCGAAGGCGGAGAAGAAGGGCCCTGCGGCTGGCTGAAAGACAAATATGGCCTCTCGTGGCAGATCGTGGTGCCTGAATGGGACGAGATGTTGCGGGACAAGGACCCCAAGAAATCAGAGAAAGTCATGACGGCGATTCTGCAAATGACCAAACCTGACATGCAACGCATACAGCAAGCCTATGAAGGGCCATAAGGTCGGCAATACATTATTCGATCATTCAATGCGAACAGGAGACTACACTATGCGATTCATGGTCATCGTAAAAGCCTCGAAGGAATCAGAAGCCGGCGTGATGCCGAGCCATCAGCTCCTGACTGACATGGGTCAATTCAATCAAGAATTGACCAAAGCCGGAATACTGCTCGCAGCTGATGGCCTGCACCCCAGTTCGAAAGGCGCCCGCGTGAAATTCTCGGGCAGCTCGCGTACTGTCACTGATGGACCATTTTCCGAAACAAAGGAACTGATTGCTGGGTACTGGATTTGGCAGGTCAAGTCGAAGGAGGAAGCCATCGCCTGGGTAAAACGATGTCCGAATCCCCATGAGGGAGAATCGGAGATTGAAATTCGACAGCTCTTCGAAGCGGAAGACTTTCGCGGATAGCTTCCCTCCGAGATGAGGACCGTTGCCAAGGACCCGCGCATCGCGGGGATGTACCATTCGAAATCGATGCCGTTTGACGTGAAGCGCATAGCGTACGGTGGATTTAAGATGTTGGTCGATGCGTAGCGACCTGCGCCTTGATCTTGGCGCAGTTCTGCGCGCATAGTTTTGTTGGAGCAACCATTAACCGACCGCAATCACATGAAGGAGGTCTTTATGCGTTTCTCATTCGTTCCCCTCACCTGTTTCGTGCTCTTGATCGTCGCGTCTCCCGTCATGGCCAAGGACAAGAAGCAGGCGAAACAGATGGACCCGCAGGCGATGATGGAGATGTACCAGAAGCTGGCTACCCCCGGCGAGCCGCACAAGCAGCTAGCCGGCCTGGCCGGCAGCTGGACCACCAAGACCAAGGAATGGATGGAACCCGGCAAGCCCCCCACAGAAGCAGCCGGCTCTGTTGAAATGAAGATGTTGCTGGATGGACGCTTTCTCCAGCAGGATTTCACCAGCGAGATGATGGGACAGCCTTATACCGGAATGGGGATCACCGGATACGACAACCTGAGCAAGAAATATGTGTCGATCTGGCTCGATACCATGGGCACCGGCCCGTTCATGATGGAAGGCACGGGAAGCGCCGATGGCAAGACCATCACGCTCAAAGGACAGCACGCTGAACCAGGCGGAGGGCAGATGAAACACCGCGCAGTGTGGAAGATCGTCGACAGCAGCACTCAAACGTTTGACATGTGGGGAACAGAGCATGGCGGCAAGGAAATGAAAGTGATGGAGATCACCTACAGCCGGAAACCCTAACGAAACAGCCGTATGTCCATAACCCCAGGGCTGCCCGTCGCAGCCGCGTATCCACGCATACAGCCGAAGCTTCATGAATAATGCGGGTTAGCACCTTGACTCACCTCCAACCGCTGTGATTAGGTCTTTTGCCGATCTTCTCTGGAGAGGCTGTACCTCATGCCGACGCTTCGAGTTCGCCAGTTCCAGACACAGTCACTTGCCTGCTCCTTTGCCTTATTGCTCTACATGGCCGGCGCCGGCTGCCAGAAAGAAAGCGAAGCGATCGTCTCTATCGCGCTGCACCCGACGAACGCGAACATCCTCTATGTGGCTACGAATGACGCGGTCTATAAATCGCGCGACGAGGGACAGTTGTGGGAGCGGTTTCCGAGTTTCAGCGCAAGACGGGTGACGACGCTTGCGATCGACCCTGAATTTCCAGCCACGATCTATGCCGGCACGATGGCCGATGCCGTCTACAAGAGCCCGGATGGTGGGCAACATTGGCTCCCCCATAACGTTGGACTCAAAGAACACGTCTCCTTTATCAATCAATTCGTCTTTCACCCTACAGATCACGATCAAATTTACGCCGCGACAACCGTGGGTGCCTTCTATACCAAAGATGGCGGGCGTGAATGGGAAGAGCGCATGGTTGGGATGAAAGAAGTCCACATCGTGGTCTCCATTGCTATTCATCCCCGCGATCCTCGAGTCCTCTATGCGGGAACCACGGGAGGGATCTATAGGTCCGAGAGCGCTGGGATGGGATGGAAGAAAATCAACAGTGGGCTGATTCCCGAACAGG
>DATHTZ010000290.1:0-3619 GCA_035462675.1 Nitrospiraceae bacterium
CGCAACTACCCCAACTCGATCAGCGTGGGGAAAGTCACATCCGCTACTGTCAGCGGTCTTGCGATCGGGACGAAATATTATTTTGCTGTAAAGGCGGTCGATACGAGCGGGAACCTCAGTGGATATTCTACCGAAGTGACCAAGACCCCCTAGGGTTCATGTCACGCTCCTCATGCCTTCCCGAGTCGGCGATAGGTCCAGCGCATGGCCTGACCTATCGCTACGGGGCGGATGTACCCCCGCCCGTGCCGCTTACTAAGACTCCACATCGACAAGACTACAGTCGCTACTAGGAACCTGTCCGACATTGACCGTTCTACTGCGGCGAACGACCCGCGACCATCTGCATCGTTCTCGGCCCGAAAAAATCCTCAATGTATGCCAGCGAATACACCGGTTTTTCTGGGCCTGTGGCCTTGTATCTGGCCGCAACTCTTTCGCCTCGTCATGAACGGCAATGTCGGACAGGCTCCTTGACCTGTTGTTTT
The DNA here is from genome assembly GCA_035462675.1 of Nitrospiraceae bacterium. GTDB lineage: Bacteria > Nitrospirota > Nitrospiria > Nitrospirales > Nitrospiraceae > Palsa-1315. The sequence goes on from DATHTZ010000290.1 coordinate 489, forward strand.
TCTCTTCCCTCGAAACCGTGCGTATCCGCAACAGGGCTACGGCTTTTGCCTAACTTTCCCAAGTCTCGAGGAACGGTACTATGGTGTCGAAGAGGGTCTGGAAAATAATGTTCGACCTCATTTCGGCAACTATCTCGACCACAGTTTGCAAGTAACGGAGTTGCTAGGCAGCCGGTTTCGTCTGACCACATTGACGGCATCGGCCAGGCGTCGAGAGACTTCGAATTCGTCTTCGCCGTGGATAACTTTTGCACGACGTTCGCGCTCCGCTTCTGCCTGATCCGCAATGGGACGCGGTGGCAATGGAATTGGCAGCACCGATCTTTGTCCCATGAGACATCGCCGCGACATACGCTAGTTATGCTGACAAATACCCGGCGTGCAGTACGTCTGCAGGACGGCGATATGTATAGGGCCAGGGAAATCGTACGCTGGTGATGTTTCTACTGGTACACCGGATTGAGGGGGCGAGGTCGCCGGGCGTATCGCGGCGTATGATTAAGGCTTGTGTCGTGCACTGTTGCACAGAGACAAGCACATCATGCGGGTAGTCGGCAGAGAATGGATGGTTGACCTCGTTATAACACATATGTCGTGCATACGAGCCACCGATACCCGTTCGAGGAAGAGGAGGAGTAGGGATGGGAATGTTCAATGCTGAACGACCAATGGCGAATGGTATCGCGATGCACAAGGGTATGCGAGTCAGAGGCCTTCCGTCTCATGTGCGAGTTTGTCGTGTCTCATTCGTTCGTTCGTTGAACCAGACACATGAGAAAGATCACCGAGAGTAGATAGACACTAGATTCCTGCCACGCACGGTGACATGTACTGAATACGAGGTTACTTCGGCTTTGGCTTCCATTCCCGGGCGAGCTGTTGAGCTGCCGCCACTTGCGCTGGGGTCATCTGTTTGGCGAGCGTATCCCGAGATGCCAAGGCTCGCTTTTCCCCCTGTGCGGCCGAGAGGGTGTACCACATGTGGGCCTGGATAAAATCCTGGGGTACGCCTCGCCCTCGCTCATACATGAACCCCAGTTTCGCGAAAGCCAGCGGCTCTTGTTGCTCTGCCGCCCGGCGAAACCAGAACAACGCCATTTGGTCGCTTTCCAGCGCCCCTTGCCCGAGCAGAAATAACGTGCCGAGATTGACTTGCGCGCCTGCGTCTCCCTGTTCCGCCGCCTTTTCAAACCACTGCTTCGCAAGCATAGGATCCTGGGGGAGTCCTTGGCCTTGGTTGTAGAGGAGGCCGAGTCTGTTCTGTGCGGTCGCGTTCCCTTGCTCTGCGGACTTACGGAGCGCATTCACAGCGGCCTCATCCACGCCGCGAGTTGTTACAGCGGGCTCCACGTCGGCACAGGCGGAAACGAGCACGCACACGAGCGACAACAGGAGGGTCATCATCTTGGCGCGCCACAAGCTGTGACCATCCTCACGTGCGACGGCCGTCGCACGGGCACGCCAACATGGGTGCATCGGTTCTCCTCCTCGTGAAGACCTTATCCTACTGAGCTTGGTCGAGAGAGTTCAAGAGTAGCCTGCTGATCTTAAACTTTCTCTATAAAGAAAGGGTTGAAGGCAGGACTGCCAAGTGCTGTGACTGGGTTGTTGCTTCTACATGTGAAACGTAGCATCTATGATTTGCCTAACCTTCTTCTCCTCTCCCTGCTACAGCTGTATAGAATAGAAAGAGTAATAAGGACACGTCACACGTGTCCATTCGCCAGCTGGAACACGGTTGTTGTCCTCTTTTCCAACGCTGTGTCCATAGCCTGTCGACCTCTGGCTGTGTCGTGTAATTCACGAAGAACGTAATGGCGGGCATGAATGTGGGGAGGTGGACCGCCAGTGAACGCCATACACGTTTGATTTTCGTGCCTGAAGGTTCCAGAAAAGCTCGGCGGTTTCAATGACCAAGTGCAAAAAGCGCAGCATGATGCCGCCTGAAATCGAATGCGTTCGGCGTAAACAACTCTGCGGGACACCTGAAGCCCAGCGACTTGCGTGGCCGAGTGTTCAGTGTCCAGGCAGTCCCATCCAGCTCCTCTTGGGTGAAGCCGCTCATGTCACTGCCCTTGGGCGGGGACTGCTGCAGGAAGCCGTTGGTGTTTTCGTTGATGCCGCGCTGCCAGGGCTGTGCGAATCGGCAACGCAGACCTTCACGCCGGTCACGTCCGTCCGCCGCTGCTGCGCGGCCGTTTCCCGGCCCTGATCGTACGTCAACGACAGACGTTTCTGCGCCTCAATCCGCTTGAATATCTGGCTGAAGCCGCTCGCCGACTCTACACTGGCGTCTCCAGCTTGGCCAGCACCGTGAACAGACGGATACGTTCCACCAGCGTGCCGACCACCGAACGGTTGAGCGTACGCTTGATGAGATCGCCCTCCCAGTCTCCCGGCACCAGCCGTTCTTCAACGTCAGGTGGGCGGTCATGCATACTGACCCTGTCAGGAATCCGCCCCGCCGGTCTTGGCCACGCGCACGCGGACGGCGTTTGGCATGGCCGAATCGCAACCAGCCCATCACGTCCGGGCACAGTACGCCACGCGGCATGGCGTAGATCGCGGTGTAGATGGTTTCGTGAGACACCTGCAGCGAGGGCGTGTCGGCATGCACCAGCGCCAGTGTACCAGCACTCTGCTCGGGCGAGTAGCCCGCTTTCACGTATCGCAGGACATGGTTCCATAAGGCGGTTCCTGGGTGCAGGCGGCGCGCAACGCGCGGGGTGACCGTTATAGGCCTAAGCGCGCGTCGGGGGCGCATCAGCACGGTAGCCGCCTGCCACCCGAGGACGTCTAGGACCGCGCGGGCGAACCCAGCCATTTCGACGAAGCTCGCGAGACAGCGTCGATGGCGAACGATTCATCCCCACGGCAATCGCCGCCGGCTTGATGCCCCTCTCCAGTTGTGTCTGGAGCATCATCCGCTCTTCAAGCCTCACCTGCCTGTCGATATTTCCCATGCAACATTATCTCCCAAACATGTTGCACATGGTTTTTGAGCACACTCGGTCTATTCGATTTGTCTCGGTGAATCAAATTGGATTCAGCACTGAATCATTTTCGATTCACCTTGGCTGCGTTCCATAGGTCTCTAGCTATGTCCCACAAGCGAAATTCTTGGAAAAACC
>DATHTZ010000291.1:0-2512 GCA_035462675.1 Nitrospiraceae bacterium
GTCAGCAAGCATAGCGAGGTAAAGTAGAGTATGAGGGTTCGATCGCTCAGCCAGGCGGTCCTCCACCCCTGAGGATAGAGGGACTGTTGTTCCGCAACCAGGCCCTCTTCATAAAACCCCAGTGCTTGTTCGAGCTGAACCAGGACTTGTTTGGCCAGCCGGTGACGGTATTGCTGTTGAGAGATCAGCCCGCAGAACAAACCGCACCAGATCAGGCCCGCGAGCATGATGAATAGGGTATCGACGGACGTCAGGCGATCTTTGTATGGACTCAACAGGAACGCAAAGAGCATCGTGATCAGACCCAATGAGCCTAGGATCGTGAACCGCATCATCTGTTCGCGTCGGTGGTAGACCTCCTCTTTATAGAGGGGGTAGAGCATCGTCAAGACTTGTTGGACGCTTTCGGTAATCATGCTATTTTCCGCAGGGTACTCAAAGATATTGTCCTGTTACTCGTCGCCATGAAGTTCCGTTCGGCGCTCGTTCGAAGAGCAGAGTAATGGCGTATAGTCAATAGCCCATGCCCTGGAATGGGGAAGGGGTGTTTTTGCCGCCAGGATACGCGAATAACCATACGCCCTTATCCCCCCGAGATACGCTTCACGATTCACGCCCCACTGGGAGGTGGGTCACGAGCCAATCGCTGATCGAGGTGGTCATCTGGTGAAAATCTTCCTTCCGAGTGAATTGGTGATCGGCGTCAGGCAGGAGGTCCAACCTCTTCGGACCTCCCAGACTATCATGCAACCGCCGGCTTTGATGGAGTGGGACACATTCATCCTGCTCACCCTGGACAATCAGTGTGGGTACCGTGATTCGTTCAGCCGGCCCATAGGCGATCCGTTTGAGGCAATCTTCGTAAAAAGCATGCCGTAAGCGGACCCGATCTGGTCCTCCCATGATATTGGGAATCGTGTCTGTGGCGTGCCACCGCACCAACTCCTCCGGCCCGAATGTTAAGCGGAGCTCTTCCGCAAAGTCCACCACAGGACATTTGAGGGCCAAACAGGCGAGATTGTGGCGCTGAGCCGCCGTGAGGATGGCGACGAGTCCTCCAAAGCTTGAGCCGACAAGCCCGACTCGGTCATATCCTCTGGCCATGACCAGATCGAGTGCGGCGTCGGTTTGATACATGGCTATGGTTGGCGTGATGTCTTCGAATGGTCCATCGCTGTCTCCTTGGCCGAAAAAGTCGAATCGAAAGGTCGCGATGCCCTGTTGATTGAGGAGGCGGGTCAAGGTCCTATTGGTCGCGCTATTTTTATTGGAGAGAAACCCATGGCACAGCACGGCGAGACATGTCGTCGGTCCGTCAGGCGGGCTCAGGATCGCAGCAATGCCGTGACCATGGCGATCGTGAAATGTCAGCGCTTCTTCCATGGGATGGTCTTTCAGTCAAACAGGATGCTCAAAAAGGCCAGACTTCTCACCCGCCCAACCCCGGCGCGCCAAGACGCGCCGTTCCGCGGGCAAGGCCGCAGCGAGTGAACGCCCGGAGGCGTATCCTCTGGGGCGCACGGTGCGACGAATAAGGAGCACCACGTCTGTGCGCGCCGCCGAGTGGTGAGGCGGCCGGGTCCCCGTTGAGGATTTCGATGAGCCGAGAACGCTGCTGGCGGACTTTTTCAGCATCCTGCTATGTCTGGAGAAAATAGAAATGATTCGTCGGTCCCGTTCCGTGACCGATTGCCAGGCTGTGGCGAATGGCCTCGGTGAGATAGGTCTTGGCTGTCTGTACGGCGTCGTTCATGGATTTGCCTCGTGCGAGATGGGCCGCGATTGCCGAGGCGAACGTGCAGCCGGTGCCGTGTGTATGGGGAGTATTGATGAACTCCCCCTTGAACACGTTAAAGAACCGGCCGTCATAGAGCAGATCTGTGGCTCGTTCTGTCAGCAAATGACCGCCCTTGATCAACACGTACTTGCAGCCGAACCCGTGAATGATTTTAGCGGCGCGGCGCGCATCCGCGAGCGTCTTGATCTCGATACCGGACAGTCGTTGTGCCTCATGGATGTTCGGGGTCACAAGCAGTGCTAAGGGGAAGAGTTGTGTCTTGACCGCATCGATCGCTTCCGGCTTGAGTAGGGCGTGGCCGGTCTTCGAGATCATGACAGGATCCACCACGAGATTCGCGACTTTTTGCGGCTTCAAGAGTTTTGCAACGACCTCGACAATCGCCGTCGATGACAGCATCCCGGTTTTCACCGCAGCGACGTCGAAATCATCGAATACGGCATCGATTTGCGACGCGATGATCGAGGCAGGCAACTCGAAGACGTCGGTGACCTCTTCCGTATTCTGCGCCGTGATGGCGGTGATCACCGACATGGCAAACACGCCGTTAGCCGACATCGCCTTAATGTCGGCCTGAATCCCCGCGCCGCCGCCGGAATCCGAACCCGCAATCGTCAAGACCTGCTTCAATATCATGGGTGCTCCTGAATCAATACTGCCCAGATGCGCAGATTATACTCGGCAAGCCGGGCCTGTCCAGAGGGGCAAGTCTAG
>DATHTZ010000292.1:0-17924 GCA_035462675.1 Nitrospiraceae bacterium
CCCGCTGCTGCAAGCACCATCACACCATGATTATTGGCCGCACGGAGTGCGGCATACTCCGCCTGACTACTACACACATCTTTACGGTCTTTACGGCTAAAACTGGCATTGATCGCACGAGCGCCATTTTTGATCGCATAGTCGATTGCCTGGAGAATGGCGGCGGTGGTCAACAGGCCGTCCGCCCCACTTGCTTTCAGCGCCATCAGTTTGACCGTTTGCATGACTCCGGTGACGCCGGAATTATTGTTGCCGACTGCCCCAATCGTTCCGGCAACGTGTGTCCCATGGCCGGGGTTTCCCCCGTTGAGGTTGAGATTGATCGGATCCATCGGCTCGCTGTCGTCGGAGCGAAAATCGTAGCCGAAGACATCGTCCACAAATCCATTGCCATCGTTATCGATCCCGTCATTGGGGATCTCCCCAGGATTCTTCCACATGTTGGCAGCCAAATCCGGGTGGTCGTAGGCGATGCCGGTGTCGATCACCCCAATGATCACATTGGAGCTGCCGGTGGTGATATCCCAGGCCTCCGGCGCATCGATATCGACATCTACTGTTCCACCGTTCTGCCCGGTATTGTGAAGGCCCCACAACGATGTGAACTGGGTGTCGTTGGGAATGGCCGTGATGTGATGAATATAATTCGGCTCGGCATATTCGACAGCGGGGCTTTGGCGATACTTCGCCAGCGCGTCTTCCACATTCTCGCCCTTACCCAATTTCAAATGATGAAACCTATCCACGCCCGCGGTAAAGGACTTCATGGTCTGCCCCCCTGCCAGTGCATGAGCCGCCGCGACCGTGGCCTGAGAGGCACTGTCGTGAAATTTGACGATCACTTCTCCTGGTACGTACTGCGCCGGCTCCACCGAGCCTCCAGTCACTCGATTGAATCCTCTATTCTCCCGTGGAGTATCGGCAGTGCGGGCGTCATTCCCCAGCAACAACGAGCCGGCCGACAACACCAGCGCGAATGCAACCAGGCGCATCCAGCGAGATCGCTTGGTGACTCTACTGCTGGGTTCGCGAGAGCAAGTTTGGCTCGGCATATTCAACCTCCTGAAATGCAGATAAGCGTTTCACAACGGTTTCGACAGATTCCTTGCTCACGATTCGAACGTGGTGAACACCAATGCCCTGAATCATCTTCATCAGTTCCGTTCCGCTCTCTTTCAGGATGGCGTCTATGCGCTCCTGAGATACGGAAGGCTTGAACTTCACCAAGGCTTCACCGGCAACGAATGCCCGCTTCATCGCGGTCACTGTGGTCGTTTCCGTATTGCTCGTTGCTTGAGGACTGTTGGTCTCGCACGCAGTCGCGATCAGACTCGTGCTGAAGGCAAAGACACTCATCATGAACAATGCACGAGTACTACCTGAAAGCAGAGATGGTGTGCTCATTGACTGTGGGTTACGGTATTGACATCGTTACGTTACAGATTTCCCGACACCATATACCAGGTAGATGAGGAATTCATACCCATTTTTTAGGGGAAAGATATGTTCTAGCGGGGGACCGGCAGCTGCCTGACTACCAGCCTGATACGTTCATACAATTGCGCCTGTCTTGCGTGGAACCATCATGAGAGTTTTGCATTGGAACTGCTGGAGTCGTTGTAACTGCATTATGACGGGCTATCTGATGGCTGAGAATCCCGCCATGACAGGAAGGAGTCCAATGTAGGGCGACATCGTTGAAATCCCTCCGTCCTTGTCATCTATGGACTGGAGGAGTATTCTTTGAACTTCCAACGGTTAGGGCATTGTCCCGAGACCGATGAGCGTTTTCTGAGATGAACCATCCATATGGAGTGTTGTGGGAAACGACGAACATAATAGTCGGCCCCTGTTAGGCGGGATACTCGAAGACAAATTCGGCTTGTCCGAAGCCAAACTGCTTGAGGCGATTAATCTTCAAGAGACCAAGGGGGGGCGCATCGGAGAGATCTTGGTCCGGATCCGGGCGATTACCGAAGAGCACCTCCTCCAGGCCCTTGCCATCCAATTTGAACTTCCCTGGCTCTCACACCTTGATGTCAGCCAGGTTGATCATGAATGGGTCAAGAAAGTTCCAATTCACTTTGCCCGCCGCTATCACGTACTCCCTCTCAAGACAGAGAATGGATCTGTGCTTGTGGCGACAACCGATCCTACGGAAACGGCCGCGTTGGATGACCTCCGGCTTTTGCTGGGGCTTCCGGTCAAACCGGTCCTGACGAGCAGTTTATCGCTCCTGGCCTGCCTGAATCGTGTGTATGACGAAGCAGCAAGCCCCGCAGGCGCAGAGCAAGTGATGGAGGATATCGCGGCCAGTGAGAGCCTGGATCAAATCGCTCACGAATTGGATGAGCCGCAGGATCTCCTCGATGCCACAGACGAAGCCCCCATCATTCGGTTAGTCAACTCCGTACTCTTCCAGGCGGTCAGACAACGCGCGAGCGATGTTCATTTCGAATCGTTCGAACGGGGGCTGGTCGTGCGATATCGCATCGACGGGGTGCTCTATCCCGTCCTCACACCTCCCAAACATTTGCAGGCGAGTATTATTGCGCGTTTGAAAATTATGTCGGGTCTGAACATCGCGGAGAAGCGATTGCCGCAGGATGGGCGATTTCGAATCAGGACGGCCGGTAAGGATGTGGATCTGCGCGTCTCGGTGCTGCCGACTTCGCATGGTGAACGGGTGGTCCTGCGTCTGTTGGAGAAAGAGAATCGTCTGTTGAATCTGTCGGAGATGGGATTTTCGCAGGATCGGTTGGGGATCATCCATCAATTGATCCAGTTATCGCACGGCATCATTCTTGTCACAGGGCCGACCGGAAGCGGGAAGACGACGACGCTCTATGCGGCGTTGACGCAGATCAATGCCCCGGACAAGAACATTATCACCGTCGAGGATCCGGTGGAATATCAGCTGCTCGGCGTGGGCCAGATGCAAGTGAACCCCAAGATCAACCTGACGTTCGCCGCAGGGTTGCGGTCGATTCTCAGGCAAGATCCCGATGTCATCATGATCGGAGAAATCCGCGACCGTGAAACCGCGGAAATCGCCATTCATGCCTCGCTCACGGGGCATTTGGTCTTCTCCACGCTCCATACCAATGACGCCGCGAGCGCGGCCACCCGATTGATCGACATGGGCATTGAACCGTTTCTCGTCGCCTCCTCAGTGGTGGCTGTACTAGCGCAACGATTGCTGCGCCAGGTTTGTTCGGACTGCAAGCAGCCCTATCACCCGGCCGATGAAGAACTGATTCGGCTCGGTATCGTTCCGCCGCGGGTGCGCCCCACATTTTATCGTGGAGCCGGATGTCCAGCCTGTTCCCAAACCGGTTATCGAGGCCGAACAGGCATTTTTGAACTCCTTGTGCTGGACGATGAGATCCGCCGCCTCATCGGCAATAAGGCAGACGCGGGGTCGATTCGCCAAGCGGCGATGGCGAAGGGGATGGGGACGTTAAAAGATGAAGGGGCGGATAAAGTGTTTCATGGAGTGACGACAACCGAAGAATTGATGCGGATTACTCAGCAGGAAGTCGAGATTTAGCCCGCATTACTCATGAACGCTTCTGCTACAATCACCGATCCGCTGCTACGACGAGCCTTCGGCCAGCGGGCTCGCCCCTCGGACCCTCACCGTACTGCACGAGTACGCATCGGGTCCTCACGGCTCCGCGCGCTGGTCTCGCGACGCGGCTCCGCGATTTCGCGACGAACCGTCATGAATAATGAGGGCTAGCAGGATGCCCGTTTATCAATATAAAGGCTATCGGAACGACGGCGGAGCCGCGACCGGCATCATTGATGCCGAGAGCCCAAAGGTTGCACGCGTAAAATTGCGGAAGGTCGGCGTATTTCCCACCGATATGGTGGAACAGGGCTTGGCCACGACCAGCTCGTCCACGGACACTTCCGTCCGATCCACTGCTGGAATCGGACGCTCCCCTGCCCTCAGCACGACCGACGTGGCAATGATGACCCGGCAGCTGGCAACGTTGCTGGTTGCAGGACTGCCGCTGGTCGAGGCGCTCGGGGTGATGGTGGATCAAACCGAGAAGAAGCCCGTGAAGAGCCTCATGGCCGATATCCGCGAAGAAATCCGCGGAGGTTCGTCCTACAGCGCAGTCCTGGAACGCTACCCTCGCGAGTTCTCCCAAATCTATGTACACATGGTGCGGGCGGGTGAAGCCAGTGGAGCGTTGGACCAAATCTTATTCCGCCTTGCGGAGTTTCTGGAAAAACAGTTGGCACTCAAGCATAAAGTGACCAACGCCGTTCTTTATCCTGCCCTGATGTTGATCGTCGGTGTCACGGTGCTGTTTTTCCTCATGACTTTTGTTGTGCCGAAAATTACCGCCGTCTTTACAAGTTTGAAGCAGGCCCTCCCCTGGCCTACCGTCGTGCTGATGAACCTTAGCCATTTTCTTGCAGACTATTGGGCGGTGATGCTCGGTGGAATTGGTCTGATCGTATGGGCGGCGCGCCGGGCGATGAAAACGGAAGCGGGACGGATCACGGCCGACCGATGGCTCTTGAAGATGCCGCTGATGGGCGAGGTTGCCCGTATGGTCGCCATCTCCCGGCTCACGAGCACATTGGCCACGATGTTGGCGAGCGGTGTGCAGCTGCTGGATGCTATGGATGTCGCGAAGCGTGTCATGAATAATCGCGTGCTGGAGCATGCGGTCGAGGGAGCCAGACAAAATATACGTGAAGGGGAAACGATTGCCGAACCATTGAAGCGCAGCGGAGAGTTCCCTGCGCTGGTGACCCACATGATTGCGGTCGGGGAACGAAGCGGTGAAATGGAAGAGATGCTGCGTCGCATCGGACACATTTATGATGGAGAAGTGGATCGGGTCATTACGCGGTTTACGTCGCTCCTAGAACCCATCATGATCCTAGTCATGGGTATCTTGGTGTTCTGTATCGTAGTGGCTATCTTGCTGCCCATCTTTGAGATGGGACAGATGGTTCGCTAGGGGCAGTTATCAGTGAAGGATGATGAGTCTAACGGGAGGTATTCATGAGTGGAAGAGAGCAGGTCGAGAGTGTGTCGCCGCTTTGGGGAAAGAAACGCAGGTGCCCAAGTTTCCGCTTATCACCCATCACCCATCACCCATCACGCCATATTCTCCACAATGAACGCGGCTTTACATTCATCGAGATCATGGTCGTGGTGGCCATTCTCGCGATCCTCGCGGCCTTGGTTGTCCCTCGCATCATGGGAAGGACCGATGATGCGAAGCGCACGGCGGCAAAAGTTCAAATTCGAAATATCGAAGGAGCCTTGCAACTGTATAAGCTCGACAACGGTGTCTACCCCACGACTGAACAAGGACTAAAAGCCCTGGTTGAAAAACCTTCCATCGGAGTCGTCCCGAAGAAGTGGAAGCTCGGCGGGTATCTTCAAAAACTTCCGGAAGATCCCTGGGGAAACCCGTACAAGTATCTGAGTCCCAGTCAGAGTCCCATTCAGAACCCTGGTCAGAACCCCGGGCTGAGAGGTGAGTACGACATTATCTCCCTCGGAACCGATGGCGAAGTCGGTGGCGAAGGCATCAATGCCGATATTTCGAATTGGAATTTGGATAAGGAATAAATGATGCGACAAGGGGTGAGGGGCGAGGGACAGGGATGACACATCTCCACATTTCCCACCCATCACGCTTTACACCTCATACCCTATACTCTTCACGTGGATTCACCATTCTAGAAATCATCATTGTCCTGTTCTTACTCGTCGGTTTACTAGGCATCGTCCTCCCTCGAATTTCACTGGAAGAAAATCTGGGTTCAGTCGGTCGGCGGATGGTCGGGACTGTGCGATCTCTCCAAGACCTAGCCATGGTGACCCAGAAGACGCTCCGTCTGTACGTCGATATTGACCGAGGGGTCTACTGGCTGATGATCCTGGATGGAAACCAAGAAAAGGTGCCGATCGACCATCCCACCTGGGCCACACCGTTAAGTCTCCCAGCCACCATTCGCTTTTCAGACATTTTAGTCGCTCAGGGGAAAAAAGAGTCGGGTCGGATCGATCTGTCCTTCTACCCTACGGGAAGGATTGATCCAATGACAATGCATTTGGTGGATGCACGCAGCAACCTTCTGGCCATTGCCATTGAACCGATCACAGGAGCGATCCGCATGAGCGATGAGCGGATCGAGCCTCCCCCTCCCATCCCACTCACAATTCTCGATCGAGTGAAACCGTTGCTCAAGACGACAGAGACCGTCAAGGAGTCCCTCCAACGTTGAGAACTCGGTGTCATTACAGAGTGTGCGGCTATGGGGAGTGAACGAGGCTTCACATTATTGGAAGTATTGATCGCGCTGAGCATTCTCGCGCTGGCGCTGCCAATCTTATTGGGACTTCGCAATTGGGATCTCGACCTTCATGCGAGGGCCAAGGATATCACGACTGCTACGATCCTCGCGCAGGAAAAGTTGATCGAGACAGAGTTGGGACCCCTCTTGCCTCTTGGCGAAACAGGCGGAGAATTTCTGCCGACTCCCCTGGGATCGCAAGCCACCGCCGAGATGACGAATCGTCCGTCGAATTATCGGTGGAAACGGATTGTCGCGCCCACACCGTTGCCGACCGTGCGGGAAATCAAGATTCAGGTTCTCTGGCCGCGAGGGGAAATAAACGAAACGGTCGAGGTCAGCACCTATGTCTTTTCGACAAGCGCCACAGGGTTCTGAGGATGGGTTTACCCTTGTCGAGGTTTTGCTGGCGGTCTCCCTGGTCGCCATGATGGCCGCATTGGTCTTTGGGTCCCTCTATGTCACGATTAGCACGATCGATACAGCACGAGCGAAGTCGGCTGATGAACAGGTTGTTCGCGGTACCTTACGGATGATGACCGATGAGCTGTCAGTCAGCGAGAGTCGTGCAACCGGTCCTTGGATGGGAATCAACGCCCAGCGAGAGGGTCAGCCTGCCGATTCGGTAGCCTTTCTCACGATGGGCCAGTTTCGAGGGGCGGACTCGGCCAAAGATACCGAACTGGTTCGTATCGTCTACACCAGAGAAGGCGATCGTCTCCTTCGATTCACGCGAAGGAATCTCTACAGTCTGACAGACGAATCCATCGAGCAAGTCGAGCTGGCCACCAAGGTGAAAGGGTTCAATGTGCGCTATTACGATGGAAAGAGTAAGCTTTGGCTGGATGAGTGGGATGGTCGTGGGCGACCCGGGACTCCGAAAGCGATCTTAATCGAGCTGACGCTACTCCAAGGGAAGGCGGAACTCCAGACGGTTCGCCAGTGGGTGGCGGTGGGGGCTTCATGATGATGTGGCTGTTTTCCTGGCCTGAAACACTGAAGCGTAAAGGCGCCCTGGGGTGGGGGTTGGCGTCGCTGGCCTGCTTCATTGTATTTCTCTTCCTGACCTTTCCCTATGGCCCACTCCAGCATCGCCTGTTGACAGAACTTAATCGCGCGAGTGGATGGGAGGTTCGTGCGGCAGAGTGGTCGGTGGGCCTTCCCGCAGCCATCGAGTGGCGCGATCTCGTACTCGCTGGACCGACGATCGGAACAATTTCCCTTGAAGCTGCACGAGCGACAATTGGAGTCTTTCAGGCAATTTTAGGCCAAATAGTGGTAGATTATGCTATCCAGCTCCCGGGAGTCACTCAGGCAGGAGTAGGACGAGCTACTGGATCCCTGACCGCGGCCTCGTGGTCTCTGCATGGTCCTATCGCTGTCAACGGCCATGTCCAGCAGATAGATCTTGCAACAGTCCTGAAACCTTACGTGAGCCGGGGGACAGTCCAGGGAGATTTCATGCATCGCTGGGATAATGCACAAGGCACACAGGCTGCTCTCAAGGGAGAAGGGACCGTAAAGGCCGAAATCAAGGACCTCGTCGTCGAACGAATTGCTGCTGACGCCTCCACGAGTTCCTCGCTCACGTTCGGCCAGATCCACGCTGCGCTCGCCTGCCGTGACGGCACATGCGACGTCACGGATTTGAAGGGAGACGGCGTGGATGGATCGTTTTCGGCCCAAGGGCGCGTAACATTGCGGCAGCCGCTGCAGCAAAGCCTTCTGGATCTCACAGTAACCGTAATTCCCGGTGCCGGGTTTGCCCAAAAAGCGGCGAGCCTCTCGTTGCCGCCATTCCAGCCAGGGACCCCCTTGACGTTCAAGCTTGTAGGGCCGATCATGAATGCGCGGGTGGCGCTCTGAGAGGCGGTGTGCTGTGTGAAAAAGTGGGCCATGCGAGCCGGGCAAGAGACGCGTAGCCCATTGTTCGAAGCAATGTTGATCGTCTTCTGTGTCTCGCGTTTCTCGTCGATACCGCAAAAATCTCGGCCAAGATCGATGATGAGAATGAGGAGCGAACAGGGTTGTCGATGATCGCTGACTGTATTGGGCTCGATATTGGACAGACGGCCTTGAAGGCCGTGCGGTTTCGCCGCCGGCTGACAGGGCGTGAATCGGTGGAATATTTCCACCAGCCCGTTCCCTATGGGCGTCAGGAACACACGGAGCCGGCGTATCGCACGGCCATGCTCAGAAATTTTCTCTGGCAGCATGGTTTGTATGGTAGTGGGGAAATTGTTACCGCACCCCCCTGCCAGGACGTGTTTGTCAGAACCCTCTCCTTCCCCTTCCGCGATGCCTCCAAGCTGGCGCAGATCGTCCCGTTCGAAATGGAAAATCTGATTCCCATGCCCTTGGAGGACGTCACCGTCGGCAGTCTATTGCTACCGGCGCGAGAATCTCAGGAAGGGAACGCGAAAGCCAAAGGATCCGACGTTCTCGTCACCGCAGCACCCAAAGCGAAAATCGCTGAACATTTGCGGTTTATGGCCTCCGCCGATCTGAACCCTTCCGCAATCACGGTTGATGGCATGGCCCTGTTTTCCGTCAGCCAGTTTCTGAAAGAGGAAGGGGCACAGGTCCCCGGTGACATGGCGATCATCGATGTCGGAGCCTCAAAAACGACCTTGTGTCTCGTGCATGAAGGCCGTCCCGTATTGTTGCGGACCGTGCTGTGGGGCGGGAATCATCTCACCCATGCGCTCGCCGTGCGCTATGCTTGCAGCTTCGCCGAAGCAGAACGGCGAAAGCGGGCCATGGCCGTACAGGAGATTGATACCTGGCTCGAACCGGTCATCAAAGAGTTACGCGTTTCTCTCCATACCTTCGAAGGCGCCGTCCATCAACGACTGACTCATTGCTGGGTATCGGGCGGCGGCTCTAAACTGAAGGAACTCAGCGGGCATATGGCGAAGCAACTGGGCTTACTCCCGGTCGGCCCGCGTCAAGGATTTGGATCGAGCTGCCCACGTGCGTTTTCTATTGCATTCGGATTGGCCATCCACCCGAACATTGTCCGCCCCCGCTGGAAGTCGCGGCTCGTGGGATCGAACCTCGCGCTGGACTTCAAAGCCGGCAGCGATGCCGCATCGGCCACAACGGATGTCTCGAAACGCGATCGACGGCTGGCTGTATGGGGGGGGCTCATCCTGGCTGTTCTGGCGCTAGGAGATCTCTCTGTACGTGTCGTCCTCAAGAATTCGGCGGTCATGGACCTCAAGCACGGGCTCCAGGTGCAATACGAGCACACATTTGGTCCTGGCGCGAACCCAGGTGAGGAAGTCGACCAGGCGCGCGCGCGAGTGTCGCAGCTGGAGAAAGGTCTCTCGATCGTCGACGGCACACGCCATAACGTCCTTGCCGGCCTTGCAGAACTCGTAAAACATGTTCCGCCGGGTGTACCGTTAAAAATACGAGAGCTCACGATCGACGGGACCAGCATCCATCTGGAGGGAGAAACCACAACCTTCGATGCGGTCGAGAAGATCAAGCAGGCCTTCGCGGCTAATGAGACCTTTCATGAGATATCTATCAGTGACACCCGCGTCGGCGCTCTGCCCAACCAAGTCGTGTTTCGCCTCACCTATGCGGTGCAACGGCCATGATGCAGATGCTGAAAGAACGGTGGCAGCAGTTCTCGCAACGCGAGCGCATTATTGTAGCTGCAGGCGGAGCCATGGTCGCAGCCGTGCTCGTCTTTCTGCTGATCGTCGATCCGCTCATGGCGTCGATCGACAAGCTCGATCGGCAAGCGCGGCGGAAAGCAAAAGAGAGCCAAGAATTGGCGCTCGTGGCGCAGGAATACGTGGTCAAGCAGGAGCGGATCGCCAAGGTGGAGCAGCGCATGCCAAGCCTGCCGGCCCAATTTTCGCTGCTGGCGTTCATGGAAGAAGCGACGACGACGGCGCAGATTCGCGATCGCATCGTCGGCCTCCAGCCACAAGCCCCCACTGTCGTCCAGGGCTATCAGGAAACCGCGGTCGACCTTCGGCTCGACGGCGTGTCGCTCCCCCAGCTCCTCGCGCTGCTTGTGGCCATTGAACAGGCGCCCTATGACGTCCAGGTACATCATCTTCAATTGAAACCAAAATACGATAATCCGGTCAATCTCGACGCGACGCTAAGAATCGTGACCTATGCGAAGGTCTGATGAACGTGGTATCGCCCTTCTCCTCACCCTCCTGGTCCTCACCCTCCTGGTTGCGCTGATTCTTGAGTTCGATGCCGAGGCGAGGCGGGAATACCGCGACGCCGCAGCCTTTCGCGATAACTTCAAAGCCACTGTACTCGCGCGCGCCGCTGTGCAAGCAGCCCGTGGCACCTTGCAGCAAGACCTCGCGAAGGACAAGCAAGCGGGCAAATTCTACGACGCCCCCACCGACTTGTGGGCCCTTCCCATCAGGGATTATGTCATTGGCGACGGCCTGCTGACCGCCCAGATCGAAGATGAACGGGGCAAGCTGAATCTGAACGATCTGGCAGCCGGAGGAGACGCCATTGCCAAGAAAGCCAGAGTTCAGAGGGTCAAGCGGCTCTTCGAACTCCTGCAGATCAATCCGGATCTGGTGGATGCCATCGTCGATTGGGTCGATCAAGACGAAACACCAGAACCGGCAGGCGCAGAGAGCCTCTACTACCAAACGCTGCGCCCCTCCTACCGGGCAGCCAATGCTCCGCTGCAGACGCTCTTAGAGTTGCGCCTGATTAAAGGGATGACCCCCGACATCATGGCAAAACTCTCAAAGGTGGTGACCGTCTATCCCCAAGAAGGGCAAAGCAAGGTGAATCTGAACACCGCGAGCCCCCTTGTGCTTCAGGCCCTCGATCCGAGTATTACGCAAGGCGTGGCCGCAGACATTGCCGTTGCGCGTCCTTTCAAGACCATTCAAGAGCTGGATCGCGTGAGTAGCTTTGCAGATATTGGGAAGGAACTCCGAGCCCAAAACCTGTACGACGTCAAGAGCGATCTCTTCTTGGCCCGCATGATGGTGCGCGTGAACGAAGTGACCAGGAATGCGACAGCGGTACTCCAGCGCGATCAGAACACTGGAGCAAGCTCGGTGCTGTACTACCGTGTCCTCTAACAGGTGTCATTCTGATCCCGTGCCGGCACCCGAAGAGACCTCTGGCTAGCCAGGGCGACCAACTCATCTCACCCAGGTCGCACTGCCCGTAGTGAGCGTTGAACGCTACCACCTCGGTGACGACAGAATCCGTGAATGAATTTCTCCTCCAAATCTGCGGATGCTCCAGCAACTTCACAACGATACAAAAAAGGGAATCTCGAAACCTTCCTCTCAACGTCAGCCCTCCCGCAAGTAGACCACGCCGTAACAATTTCACACGACGTTGCTGATTTAACACGCTGTTAACACGCTGTTATCAGTCCAATAACATGCTGTCCCTATATTTCTGTGTCGTAGAGTCAAGCGATTCGAATCGAGCTTGCTATGTGGCCTAGAGCAATCCCTTAGCGGATGATGCCAAGAAAAAATCAGGATCGGCTTTGATCTTCACCTTCTGAACAAGCGGTCACCAAGAATGCATCCTTGCTCACCCATAAGTGAGTTCGAACTGAGCCAACCATCCACCCCAAAAGGAGTTAGCCTCATGAATCTTATGCCTCTCTCAACGCTCATGACTCTGACCCTGTGCGCAGTGCTGTCCGGATGTGCTGCTAACACGCCTTTTCCACCAGAAGTCATGGAAAAGGTCTCTCCGACCTTTCATTTTGAGGCGTGGCGTGACGCGGGTCCTACGAATGAGTCAGGGAAATCCGATGCAGGGCTCAAAGTCCAGCTGGGAGGCCGGATCGTCCAAGCTATCAAGAACGGCAAGGGCATCGTGATTGTCGCGGCGCAACTTCCCATCGTGAACCATCCCGTGTATGTACCCACGGAAGATGCCAAGAGAACCGGTGACTATGAATTCGCCTTTCTTTATCCAGGAGCGCTTGAAACGCTGGATCTGATGAAGGGGAACCGGTTCATCATTGTGGGAACGACCACGAGCAGACAGCCGGTCCTGGTGAACGGCATACCCAAGACCGAGCCCTTCTTAATCGCGGACTGCATCCATGTGTGGCAGACAGGCGGGGCCGAAATAGCGGAATTTAAAGAAGATGCTGGAGGAGGCTATTCGCCCCTTCCGGAAAAGACCTACTGCGTCGCTAAGAAGTAACGGGATTGGAACAAGTTATTCGTGCAAGTCACTGCTGAGGAGTGGGTGGCCAAAGCTGCCGCCAGCAACCTGAAGCGTATTTCACGAGGCCTCTCTTTGGAGGTTCCGGAGAGAGAAAGAATGTCATGATGGAGGTAATTGAATGACACGACTGTGGTTCGCAACCATCGCCTGCGTTATCAGTATTGGGTGTATTGTCCAGACCGAAATTGCTCAAGCCGGCCTTGAGGACCTTCTCTATGAGAAAGGGCAGATCACCAAAGAAGAATGGCTCAAACTTCAAGCCGATCGTGAAAAAGCAGGACCGGCAGTACAAGGGGCGCAGGCACCTGCTCCCTCTACCTCCGTACCAGATCCCGTCACGAATCTCGATTCGCGCTTAGGCATGGTCGAGGAGTGGAAAGCCAAGATCGAACGGCTTCCGTCGCTGAGCGGCAAGTTTAACATCGGCATGAATGCGTTGCAGTTCCTCTACACCCACCAGGATGCCAAGGTCGCCGAGGGCAAGAGTCAAGATAACCTCTCGATCAGACGGTCCGAGATACTCATGTATGGAAAAGTCAACGAATACATCCCGAAGTGGCACACCCTGTTGGAAATGCAGAGTAACAACCTCACCAACAATACACCGGGCTGTACAGCGGGTGCTAACTGTAGTACCGCCCCATCAGGGACTGGGGCTACAACCACGATGTTCCGTGAAGCCTATATCGATTTCAGACCGATACCCAGCATCGCGCCCAACCTCAATGTCATTCGGATGGGTGTGTTTCGTATGCCCTTCGGCATTTTCACCGAACAATCCGGCGGTCTCCGCGATGTGGTCAGCTCACCCTATCTGAACTCGGTCGGCAGCGGCACCGTCAATCGAAATGGGTCGGGGAATAGCACCGTCGGCACGATCGACTTCATTCAAGAGCGCGACTATTTTGCCGATGTCAGAGGTACCCTCTTCCACAAGTTGGACTACGTGGTCGGGATCATGAATAACAATAACTTCCAGGCCAACTCCGTGGGCGCTAATGGCCCCAAAGTCTTCTACTCGCGGGCCCGTTTTATGGTGACGGACATTTCCTTTATCAGCTTTACGGTGTTGACGGGAGAGAGCAATAATACCAATACTGAAATTAACGGGCGTGGAAAAGGGGCATTTGACCGATACGGGATCGATGCCCGATATACATCTCGCTATCTTCCTGGCTTGATGGTCCAGGGCGAGTGGTGGCAAGGGCATGACGGAGCCAATCAAACCACCGTCGGCACTCCAGCTCAAGGAGCCTGCCTTAACGTGGTCCAGTGCGGCGGAAACGGAGCCCCTGGAGTTCAACGGCGGACATGGTATGTTCTCGGGAAGTATTTTATTTCGGATGGCCCCCTTCAGAACTTCGAGCCGGTTGTGATGTATGAACAGTTCGACCCCAGCACCACGATGAGCAATGATATGTATACGCGCACCATCGTGGGATTCAACTACTACTTCGAGAATCTTCCACCCAAGATCCAAAGTAAGATCTCGATCGATTACGAGTTTCGCCACCACCAGGGGACTGGCCCTGGCACTTCGGTCCCCAATACCGACGCCTTCGCACAGAACGTCTTTCTGGCTCAATTTCAGGTCCGTTACCAGTAGCCGGAGTCTGAATTCAACCAGACTAAAAAAGAGATGGATGACGGGGAGGTGGCGCTACACTTCAGGGTTGAATATAATGCGCCAGCTCCCTTCGGGTATGCAGAAAGACATCACCTCGCACTGTTCCCTTGTATGAGAGAAGAATATTGTCTGCGAAAGGATAACTTTGTATCGCCATTGCAAAGGGGCGTTAGGGTTGCAAGTCTGCAATGCGGGCGGGCCTCGCTAGATCAGGCACACAAAAGGACTGAGCCTCATACCCCATCGTTCGGGAACCAACTGGTAGTGCTTACTGTTTTTTCGCTCACTCTCGCAAGCTGTATACCGAGTGCACAAATCGTCAATGAAACGGCTACGGGAGGAACAGTCCTCTATTCATACATTGAGGAACAAGATGTGCTGACCTCGCCAGGGCGACAAGATGCGCTGCGTCTTCTTGAAGAAAAGTGCCCAGCCGGTTACCGCCTCTCGCGTGAGGGAGAAGTTCCTAACGTCGACCAAGCTGTCGATAGAGCATGGATGGGACAGTTATCCCGTGATGGGCAGGTGTCACGAGAAAAACGCTGGGCAATCCAATTCGCATGCAAATAAACCCCTATCCTTCCGACATTGAAACGGAGTTCACAGCCTGTGCTATTCCCCTGGTTCAAGAGGTGGAAAGAGTGCGACGGTCTACCCATACGTCATTTTCTTGTGCCCTCTCATGGCTCAAGGGGCGATGGTGCTTTGCAAACAGTGGAAAGACCGCGGCTGGACTCCTGTTTGGCTTGTCTTGTCTGCTGGTGCTGACAGCCTGTGGAGCAACCAGTCAACAGCGCCTGCTCTATCAGGCGTCAGGTATTCAGGTCGGCCTCATAACTGATTTGTCGACGAATGAACATGCCTCGCCCCCCGTGAGGAACAGGCACCCGGCAGATCTCACCCCGAAAGAAATTCGCTCGCTCGTCGGTTCGCTTGAAGTATCGGGGTGGAGCGGGACGATACTTGGATTACTCACTGCCCCTCATCCGAAGCCGTTGTTTACCGAGGCGGAGCGTGCCGAGCTGGCTGAGCCACTCGCCGCAGCATTCCATGCAGCAACCCCACGCGAACGTGTCTTCTTTGCCATCCAAAATCCAGATGCACCGTATGATACGGACCGCACGTCCGGGAGCCTATTTTTTCGAGACGACTACCTGTATGTGGTCCTCACGGATCACTACGCCTTTTTACAGGCTGACCCAGGAGGGGGGGAGAAGCGAGATCCGCGTGATACAAAAGGCATGAAACTATGGGTAATCGGATCAGCCCGCGCCGCCACTGTGCCTAGGGAGAAGGAGCCGCACTGGAACGCATTTGAAAAGGTGCACATCTCGCTCACACCGGTAGAAATCCTGGCAGGACAGAGGGCCCCACAATCGGCAACGAGTTCATCTCAATCCCAGGTCGTACTGCCCGCAGCAGGACAGCCGGCGCTGAAAGCAGACACCGCAGCAACGAGCGCGACAGAATCCGTGAATGACCTTCGTTTGCAACTTCGCGAACTCACCAACGCCAATCTTGATCTGCGTGCTCAACTGAAAGAACAATCAGACACGATCGAGAAACTCAAAGCTGAATTCGAGGGGCTTCGCAACGAGAAAAAACCGGGACCCGTGAAGCCTTCATCAGGACCGACGCCCTCTCGTAAACAGGCGACACCCTAATTCGTTTTACAGCCTTGGTTTTGATTCCACATGCAGCACGGCGGCACCGATCGGCTCAGGTACTGTTATAGCAATACAGTTCCGGCTGCCCACTGAGTTTTCCCGCAACCTGCTATGCGCTTGCCCGAAGATTTTTTTGAATCTGCCCGCAAAATTAACAATTCTGTAATACCCCCGTCATCTCACCTTAATCGATTGGGCCTATCCTTCAAGGCAGCAACGGCAATCAAGAGTTCCCAACAGGAAGAAAATGGAGGTATTGAAATGGCGCGGCTGCCGCCCACGATCATCGCCTATACCTGGATGAAACGCACAAATACTCAAACCGCGCCCTACCCCATTGAGGATGGGCAGGTGAGCCGATGTCAATTGCAATGGAATTATTAACGACGGCTTCTGTCGACGGCGGCAGATGGCCCGCCCTTCCAGCTCAGTCGCTTGGAGTCAGCAGAAATATTGCGGGGAGTTAACACTGCTGTAACATTGATGTAACGCCTTGGTAACAGGACACAGCCATCCTTTTTAGGACATGATCAGCCTTTAAAGGATAATGAAAGGAGTTTCTATGAAAACAATAGCCGTCAGACCTAGTCTATCGTGTGTCGCCTTGCTGGGCGCTCTTGTTGCCGGTATCCCGTCGGCCTATGCCGATCAGGCAATCACGCCCGATCCAGCCTTGAAAGCGTATGTCAAAGTCAGCGGGGTGTCCGGCAATGTCAACAGCATCGGCTCAGATACCCTTAACAATCTCATGACTCTCTGGGCCGAAGGATTTCGCAAACAATATCCCAACGTCAAAATCCAGATCGAAGGCAAGGGCTCGAGCACGGCTCCTCCGGCCTTGATCGAAGGCACAGCGCAACTTGGACCGATGTCTCGCACAATGAAAAATACCGAGATCGATGCCTTCGAAAGAAAATATAGATATAAGCCCACCGCGATCCCGGTTGCTATCGATGCACTTGCGGTCTACGTCAATAAGGATAATCCCATACAAGGACTGACCATGGCGCAGGTCGATGCGATCTTTTCGAAGAGCCGACGCTGGGGTCACAACGAAAACATTCAGTTGTGGAAACAGGCAGGCTTTGCTGACGGCATAGGCGATAATCCCATCAGTATCTATGGACGGAACTCCGCGTCCGGCACCTATGGATTTTTCAAGGAGCATGCGCTCAAGAACGGAGATTTCAAGGACGAAGTGAAAGAACAGCCTGGGTCAGCCTCCGTGGTCCAAAGTGTGAGTGAAGATCAAGCCGGCATCGGTTACAGCGGCATTGGGTACCTCACGTCGAACGTGCGCGCGGTTCCACTGGCGGAGAAAGACGGCACGCCGTTTAAAGAGGCCAGCCAACAAAATGCGGACAATGGGTCCTATCCGCTCTGGCGCCACCTCTATCTCTATGTCAACAAAGCGCCCAATAAACCGTTGGATCCGATCGTCGGAGAATTCATCAAGTTTATCTATAGTAAAGAAGGGCAAAAAGTGGTGGTCAAGGACGGGTTTTTCCCACTGAAGGCCGATATGATCGATCAGGAACTCAAGAAACTTGACTAGCGAATCAGATTCCTCTCTAATCCCCTCCCCCGCAGCAGGGGCGTATGGTCATACGCCCCTGCTGCCGATATCGCGACACTCAGCCAGTCTGACGCAACGTCTGATTTTCGATCGCCTTGCTCAAGTCATCATCACCATGGGTGGGATTGCCGTCATCCTAAGCATCATCGGTATCTTTGTTTTCTTGGTGAAAGAAGTCGCTCCCGTGTTTTTCCCTCCACAAGGGACCCAGACCGGTCATGTGGCCGGCGCTCCTCCACCAGAAGCACTCCCACAATCCAGCCTGGTTGGCATGGATGAATATCAAGAAATTATCTATCAACTCACGGCAGGATCTGATCGTCAAATCCGCTTCTTCAATGCCCAATCCGGTACACCCATCGCCCTTGACCTTCCTCCAACGTTAGCCAAGGTCCCCGTTACCGCCATAGCTCGAGCGGTCGGGGCCGGCAATCGATTCGCCTTCGGCACGGAGGATGGCCGCCTCATTCCTGTGACGATCGAGTTCACAGCCGGTTTCGAAGAAGGGAAACGC
>DATHTZ010000293.1:0-11870 GCA_035462675.1 Nitrospiraceae bacterium
ATGATGCCGCAACCGCATCGGAGGAGAAGCTCGAAGGAGAATCGAGCCCGACATTGTAACTCGTCAAATGTGGCTGCTGTTCTCGACTGAGGTGTTCTGAGGATTGCTGTGCGCGGCTCATCCACTGCAGTATCTTTCCCCCACCAGTGACAGATATCTCGCCTATGGCTACCCCACACGTCCTTCAGGCGGCACTGCAATCGGCCGTTGACGACGGTGTGTTTCCCGGCGCCCAATTGGCCGTGCGTCTGCACGGCGATCTGCAATGTGTGGTTGTCGTCGGACGATTGTCGTCAGAGCCGCCGGGCCTTCCCGTACACACCACAACGATCTATGACCTCGCCTCTCTCACGAAGCCACTGGCGACAGTGACATCCGTATTGCTCCTGATTCAGCACGCCAAGGTTGCTCTTGAGGATCCCGTGCAAGAGGTATTAGTCGAACTTGAAGGGATGCCGATCGGGCAGGCAACGGTGCGAGACCTCTTAACCCATCGTTCGGGCTTGCCCGGATGGCGGCCCTTCTATGAACGGCTTGAGCAAGGGGGTGTTGTCCCTGAGCCCTCTGGGGGGAATCAGTCCATTAAGCAGCGTGTATTGAAGATGATTCGTGACGAACCGTTAATGTATGGGCGGGGCGAGCGAACCATCTACAGCGATCTTGGATTCATGTTGCTGGGATTTCTGGTAGAACGTCTCAGTGGAATGGCGCTGGATCTTTGGTGCGAAGAGGCCATCGCTCGACCGCTACGGGCCGACCCCATCATGTTTTGCCCTACGACAGGTCGATCGCAGTTTGATGTTGTATGTCCCACCGTCGACGTATCATGCATCGCTCCGACTGAACAGGACGAGTGGCGCAATCGACTCTTATGTGGGGAGGTGCACGACGAGAATGCCGCAGCGATGGGTGGCGTCGCGGGCCATGCAGGATTATTCGGGACTGCCGAATCGGTACTGGCTGTCTCCGGAGCGTGGCTCCGCGGCTATCATGGAAGAGAGTCGATTCTAGAGAGAGAGCTTGTGAGGCAGTTTACGATCCGCCAAGAATCTGCCGCTCGATCGAGTTGGGCGTTGGGATGGGATACTCCGTCTGCACCGTCTTCATCGGGGTCCAGTTTTTCCGAGCGGTCGTTCGGGCATCTTGGCTACACAGGGACGTCGCTGTGGATTGATCCGCTGTGCGAATTGGAGGTGGTGCTGTTATCAAACCGGGTACACCCGAGCCGGAGGAACGAGAAGATTAAAGCCTTCCGCCCCTATATTCACGACCTAGTCTTTCGGGAGTTTGTGTCTGCATGAGCCTTGTGGCTACGCCAGGTCCTGGTAATCGATCCAGGTTTCTTTTTCGGCGAGATACTTCGTGCCTTTGAAATTGGCGCGGGTTCTCATTCTGCTGAACCCGAATCTCTGCATCGCTTCGATGAGTTCTTGTACTGCAGCGATGATGGTCGGATGGGAGTGCCCTTCGACATTCAGGGCCTCATACATGACCTTAGCCGCGTAGCCTGAGGGTGTTCGATTGACGAGGACTGTGCGATTGAAATACCGATCGCTCGGGTCGACCCCTTCAACCTGGTGCTTTTCAATCAATCCTTCTTTTTTGAAAAGCAGCGGAAGCGAACTCATCATGCCTCCATGACACTTGAATGAAATAATGTAGAGCGGTGCTTGATTATAGGGTGGGGCTGCGCTGACTGCAAGTCGTTGACAACCGTGTAACGCCCTCCTATCATTTCCCCCCGCTGTCGTTGCCCCTGTATTCCGGAAGATATGAATATCCCCAACAGCTTGACCATCCTCCGCATTCTTCTGATTCCCTGCTACATTGGGTTGCTTATCTACGGCAGATTCGATCAAGCGCTCATCGTGCTTCTTGTGGCGGGGCTTACTGATCTGCTTGATGGGGCGATTGCCCGTATGAAGAATCAGTATACTCGGCTCGGAGCCGTATTGGACCCTCTGGCCGATAAGCTGCTTCTCACCTCCGGGTTCATCACGCTTTCGATGATTCATTTGATTCCGTTGTGGGTCACCATCCTCGTGGTCAGCCGGGACGTGATACTGCTGCTGGGGACGGCGGTGGCGCACTTCACAGATTCTCGCCTGGATATTACTCCTACCTTCTTGGGCAAGGGCACCACGTTTTTCCAGCTGGCCTATGTCGTGATGGTCATATTCCTCACCTCTCGTCACATCGATCTCACCGTCATGTTTCCTCTTTTGTTCTGCATGGTTTCCTTCACGTTATTATCCGGGCTGCATTATCTCTACCGAGGTGTTCGGCACTCGAGTGCGATCAGCAGCTAAATCTCTGTATGGCTTGAGCCCGCGTGCCTGTCGACTGCGCAGAGATTGTGCATTTGTTTGACAGGTCTGGGGGTGGCCAGTAGACTCGCCTGGTAGGTATTCCATCAGTCTACAACCGGCCAGGGCAATGGCCACATCGAAGGGTGAGTATTGCGTATGGCTACCTTTGCGTATGTCGGGCGAACCAGATCTGGTGCCGTAAAGAAGGGCGAGCTGAGCGCGAAAACCCGAGATGAGGCGGTGGATCAACTTCGCAAGCAAAGCGTCGTCGTTACGAGCCTTGAAGAAAAGAAGAGTGGCGCAGGCGGATTCAAAATCAATCTTGGGTCTGGTCTGACCGATAAAGACCTGGTTGTATTTACGCGACAATTCGGCACGATGATCAATGCCGGTCTGCCCTTGGTGCAGTGTCTCGAAATCCTCTCGACCCAGTCTGAAAATAAGGTGCTGCGGGAGACCATCGGAGAAGTGAAGACTCAGGTGGAGGCAGGTTCGACCTTTTCGGATGCCTTACGTCGCCATCCGAAAGTCTTCGACGATCTGTACGTCAACTTGGTGCATGCGGGTGAGGTGGGTGGCTTGCTCGATACGATCTTGACGCGTCTCGCCAAATACATCGAGAAAGCGATGAAACTCAAAGGGCAGATTAAATCTGCCATGATCTATCCTGCTGCGATTCTCGGTGTTGCGGCGGTTGTGATCACTGTCTTAATGATTTGGGTCATTCCGATCTTCGCGAAAATGTTCAATGAATTGTCCGGCGGGAAGATGGGGCTCCCGGGTCCTACGCAGTTGGTTATCGATATCAGCAATATGTTTACGTCGTATTGGTGGGTGATATTAGGAAGCATTGTGGCGATCGTCTTTGGTATTAAGAAGTACTATTCGACCCCCCAGGGGCGAATGGCTATCGACAAGCTCCTTCTCAAGACGCCGGTGTTCGGGGACTTGATCAGGAAGGCTTCGGTCGCCAAGTTTACACGGACGCTTGGAACCCTGCTCGCGAGCGGAGTGCCTCTTCTGGATGGGATGACTATCTGTGCAAAGACTGCGGGCAACAAGGTAATTGAAGAGACGTTGATCAACGCGCGCCTCAGTATCAGCGGCGGGAAAACCATCGCCGATCCCTTGGCCGCAAGCGGGGTCTTTCCGAAGATGGTGACGCATATGATTGCCGTTGGTGAGTCAACCGGCGCGCTGGACGCGATGCTGGGGAAAATCGCAGACTTTTACGAAGACGAAGTTGATCAGGCGGTCGCCTCACTCACGGCGATGTTGGAACCCATGATGATGGTGTTCCTGGGGATTGTGATCGGATTTATTGTGGTCGCCATGTACCTCCCCATCTTCAAAATGTCAGAGGCAATCGGTTAACGAGCACCGTACAGTCCGTTCCTTTCTCGGAGTTGAAGCCTAGTGCCCAGCATGAAGGCTCTCAGCCTTCTTTCTGGCCACATCATTCGGCGCTCCGTCACATGTGCGATGACACAGTCCCAGGATCCAAATCCGAGGAGAATGAACACAGCATATCCCTCTTCATGCCCCGCCGATTCCCTCCTCGATCTGTGGTCTTCCAATCATGAGTGATTTGCGGAAAAGACTGTATTGGATCATGGGGCTTCGGGTGGCCCTCGTGACTCTGATGCTTGGTTTGTCTCTCGCCTTCCAAGTTGCGAAGGGCGGGTGGATCGACACATTCTATGCCCTGATTATTGTCACCTACATCCTGACGATCCCTTCCGCCATTTTGCTCCGTGTGTTTACCTCGCCGACGGCGCTCACGATTTTTTTTGGGGCACAGGTGGGGATCGACTTCCTTCTTGAAACGGTGCTGGTTGCCAGGACAGGAGGGATCGAGAGTCCCTTCGCGGTCCTGTATATCATGACGGTGGCAATGGCCAGTCTTGTTCCCCGCCGACGAGTTGGGCTTCTTACCGCCTGTTTCTGCATTATTCTGTTCGGGCTCTTAACAAACATACAGTTGCATGGCCTCATCGAGGGGTGGGGGTGGCTGCCGCCGAGTCGGCTGACTGTGCCTGAAACATTTCAAACCTTCGGCGTCTATGCGCTGGCTCTTCTTGTCGTTGGGATCTTGGGTGGAGCCTTAACTGAACAGCTTCAGCAGGCTGATCAGTCGTTGAGAGAAAAGGAACAGGGACTGACTCGCCTCCAAGCCTTCCATGAGAATATTGTTCACAGCATCAGCAGCGGCGTGTTTACGGCAGATGCCGAAGGTCGTATCACTTCGTTCAATCCGGCGGCACAGGAAGCGACCGGGTATACGATCGCACACGTGTCAGGGCGTCCGTGGCGCGAGGTTTTCAACTGGCACCCTAACCAAAAATCAGACCAGGAATTCAGCGGTGCTCTGTCGACGACAACGCGATTCGAAGTGGAATGTAAACGTGCCGACGGCAATCGCTTGATTCTCGGTATGACCCTTTCCCCTTTGCATGAGCAGGGGGAACAGACAGGCTTGGTCGGTGTGTTCAAAGATCTGACACAGATTCGGGATCTCGAAGAGGAGATGCGGCGCAAGGAATGGCTGGCGAGTTTAGGTGAGATGTCTGCCGGGATGGCCCATGAGATTCGGAATCCGCTTGGCGCGTTGGCCGGTGCGATGCAAATGCTCCGAAAAGATGCCATGGAAGACGAAACCAACGGCCGGTTAATGGACATTGCGATTCGAGAAGCCACCAGGCTCGACAACATTATTACCGAGTTTCTCCAGTATGCCCGTCCGCCGGCGCTGAGTCTTGCAGAGCACGATCTCAATAAAGTGCTTGCCGAGACGCTCGATCTCGTTCAACATGAAGCGAGAACACGTTCCAAAATAAAAATCGTGACGTCCCTGGCAATCGGGGCACTCACGGCAATGGTCGACCAAGATCAGCTCCGGCAGGTCTTCTGGAATATGGCGACGAATGCGTTTGAGGCGATGCCGGATGGAGGACAGTTGACGATTTCGACGAACTGCCGCCATGTTGATGCCGGCGGCCGTAAGGGCGACGTTATCGAAGTCGCGTTTCAAGACACTGGGGAAGGTATTCCGACACAGAACCTCGACAAGATCTTTCTCCCGTTTTTCACAACGAAGAAAGAGGGGTCCGGGTTGGGTCTCGCAGCGGTGCATCGCATTGTCGATCTGCACGGGGGATGGATCAAGGTCGAAAGTCGGGAGCGTCAGGGCTCCCGGTTTGTTGTATGTATGCCGCGTTCTGGGGATACCGGAGTACGGCTGTGGCATGAGGGACGGACGCCGTGGAAAAGATCCTAGTTGTTGATGATGAGAGGGGACTGCGAGAAGTTTTGAGCATCATGCTCAAGCGCGCAGGCTATGCCGTGACCGAAGCATCGGATGGCGAAGAGGCTATCGATCATGTGGGCAAGGAAATCTTCGATCTCGTCATCACCGACCTTCGCATGCCGAAAGCCGACGGCATGGCGGTCTTGAAGGCGGTGAAATCTGCTTCCCCTGAAACCGTGGTGCTCGTGATTACGGCATTTGCGACCGCGGACTCGGCGGTAGATGCCATGAAACAGGGCGCGTACGACTACCTGACCAAACCGTTCCAGGTTGATGAGGTGCAGTTGATCATCCGCAACGCCCTGGAAAAACGGCGTCTCTCGGCGGAGAACATTCTCTTAAAGCGTGAAATGGCGAGCCAGTCGTCGTTTGCGCAGATTGTCGGTCAGAGCGAAGGCATGCAGAAGGTGTTTGATGTGGTGCGCAAAGTCGCAGACGCCAAGAGCAATGTGTTGATTTGTGGAGAGAGCGGAACGGGAAAAGAGTTGGTGGCGCGCGCCATTCACTATAATAGTGCCCGGAGCCCGATGCCATTTGTGGCGGTGAATTGCAGTGCAGTGCCCGAGACATTGCTCGAAAGCGAACTCTTCGGGCACATGAAGGGATCTTTTACCGGCGCGATGGCTAATAAAGCGGGGCTGTTCGAAGTCGCCAACGGTGGCACGATCTTTTTGGATGAAATTGGCGATACGACTCCAACCATTCAAGTCAAACTGCTGCGTGTGATTCAGGAGCGAGAGTTCAGGCGAGTGGGCGGCAATCAAGATGTCAAGGTCGATGTGCGCATTGTAGCCGCGACCAATAAGGATCTTGAAAAATCCGTGGCCGACGGTTCATTTCGCGAAGACTTGTACTATCGTTTGGATGTGATCCCGATTCGGCTTCCGCCGTTGCGGCTTCGAACGGGAGACATCCCGCTTCTCGTGAAACATTTCATCGGAAAGTTTTCACAGGAAAGCGGCAAGTCGGTACCCGTATTGACACCGGAAGCGATGCAAGTGTTATTGGGCCATGAATGGCGTGGCAACGTGCGCGAGCTTGAAAACTTGATGGAGCGCGTGGTCACCTTTTCCAGCGGTGCGTCTGTCTCGGGCGAGGACATTCGCGGCTGGCTTCATCGAGTCGTGACGCCTCAGCAGCAGGGTGTGCCCACCGACTTGCCGGAGGAAGGATTGGATTTGGAAGCGTTGATCGACGGCATTGAAAAAGACCTGCTCTTGAAGGCGCTTGAACGGGCGAAGTGGGTGAAAAAAAAGGCCGCACGGCTTCTCAAGCTCAACACGCGATCCTTTCGCTATCGGCTAGAGAAGTACGCCATCAAAGGAGGCCGTGATTAATCCGCAGCCGAGTCCCTCCGAGATCACCGTGTTCGCTCCCGCCAAAATCAATGTGATCCTGCGTATTCTCGACCGCCGCTCCGACGGGTTCCACAATCTCTGGTCGGTCATGCAGACGGTTGCTCTCGACGACGAGGTGTCCATCAAGATATGTGCTGACCGACAGGATATTCAGCTGAGATGTGATGCGACGGAGCTGGCTGCAGACCAGAGTAACCTTGTCCATCGCGCAGCCGCCGAGGTGTTGGCGCGCGCCAAACAATCGATCGGGCTCGACATTGAGCTGCGAAAACGCATTCCGATGGGAGCCGGTCTCGGTGGTGGAAGTAGCGATGCCGCAGCCACCATTATAGGGTTGAACCGTTTATTACAGCTCGAGTGGTCGCCAGCGCAGATGGCTGATGCCGGACAAATGTTAGGGAGCGATGTGCCATTCTTTTTCTTTGCGCCCTCAGCGTTTGTGGCGGGTCGGGGAGAAACAGTTCGTCCGGTCGTCGTTAAAGGGGTGCGATGGGTCGTGCTTGTCAACCCTGGATTTGGGGTCAATACCAAGTGGGCGTATCAAGAATTGGCTGCCACCAGGACCGCGGCCACGCCGTTGTCGCTGGTCCAGCGAGAACTCGATCGGCAACCGCGAGTGAGCTGGGCGCAATTGATTGCCGCGGCAGAGAATGATTTCGAAGCGCCGGTCTTCGATGCGCACGGGAAGCTTCGAGAGATTAAACGGAGCTTGCAGGCCCATGGAGCCGAGATCGCGCTGCTGTCCGGAAGTGGGGCGACTGTGTTTGGGGTGTTCGCGAACGAGGCGCGCGCACGCCAGGCCCAGGCTCAGTTCGTGTCTGAGAAGTTCATGAAAGTATTTGTCGTCCCCACCTGTTCAGGCCCGTCCGCCTGGCGATACGAACTGGCACGATAGGCTGTGGCTCGGTTGACAACTCCCCGTACATTCCGCTAGAGTCTCACCCCTTAGCTGGCTTCCTCAACAGCGCGTAGCGAATAGAGGTAGGCGGGTCATGAGTACGCCCACCGACGCCCGCCGTCGAGACGAACCCTATACGAAATCAGCACGTGACCCAGACGTATCCAGAGACCCTCTGAGGAATCGATGAGCGGAGAGCTACAGATATTCTCTGGCAACGCGAATCCGGCCCTAGCCCATGAGATTTGCGCCTATCTTGGGACCAGGCTCGGGGAGGCGACGGTCGGGTCATTCAGTGACGGTGAAATTCGCGTCAAGATCGAGGAAAATGTTCGTGGCGGCGACGTGTTCGTCGTGCAGTCGAGTTGCCAGCCGGTCAACGACTCCCTGATGGAGTTGTTGATTATTATCGATGCGCTGAAACGATCTTCCGCCAAGCGCATCACCGCGGTCATCCCGTATTTCGGCTATGCTCGCCAGGATCGTAAGGATCAGCCGCGTGTGCCGATCTCAGCCAAACTCGTGGCCGATCTCATCAGCACAGCCGGTACCGATCGGGTGCTGACGATGGACCTTCATGCGGGGCAGATCCAGGGGTTCTTCAATCTGCCGGTGGACCATCTCTATGCACTACCCGTCTTGCTGGATTACATTACAAAAAAGAAGGTGAACGATCTGGTGGTCGTCTCGCCGGATGCCGGCGGAGTCGAGCGGGCTCGTGCCTTTGCGAAACGGCTCGAAGCGAGCTTGGCGATTATCGACAAGCGACGTGAAGGACCCAATCAAACACAAATCATGAACATCATCGGCGACGTCGCAGGCAAGAGCGCACTGTTACTGGACGACATGATCGACACGGCCGGCACGATCGTGAAGGGGGCACAGGCCTGTATGGATCGCGGGGCTCGGGAAGTGTGGAGTGCCTGTACCCACGCGGTGCTTACCGGGCCGGCATTGGACCGGATCCAGCAATCCTGTCTGAAGCAAGTGATCGTGACCAATTCAATTCCGTTACGGGGCAAAGAGCTGATCTGTCCGAAGTTACATCAATTATCGATCGCGCCACTGTTAGGTGAGGCGATCAGGCGGATCCATGAAGATGAGTCGGTGAGCTCATTGTTCTTATAATGTGAAACTAAGACAGCTAGCAGATTGCAGCAAAACTTAGTTTATAGACAAACGCCGATGGAATCTTCCATATGCGCTGATGTCAAATAGTTTCAGGGTGCTCAAAAAGGCCGTACAGCAAGGCCGCAGTGAGCGAAGAGGTGAGGCGTACGCTTCGGTACGTTGAGTCTCTGAGCGATGCGAGAACGCCGGACGGCAGAAGGCGCGTCTCGGCGCGCTGGGGTCGGGTGGGTGAGAAGAGTGACTTTTTCAGTATCCTGTTAGAGATCAGAGAGAAGGGGACGGAGGCCTATCATGAAGTTCGATCTAGCAGTCACAGTACGAGAGAAAACGGGAAAGGGTGCGGCGCGCCAACTTCGACGAGAGGGCAAGGTCCCTGGCGTGTTGTATGGGCAGGGCGAGTGTCTGCTCTTGACGATTGAACCAGATAGCCTGGTCAAGATTTTGAAGGCACAGGCAGGGGGGGCCGCGCTTGTGTCCCTCACGCTCACCGGTGCGAAGTCGAAACCGAACCGCACCGCATTGTTGCGCGACTTCCAGGTCGATCCGGTCGAAGGGCATGTCCTGCATGCAGATCTGTTTGAAATCTCGATGGACAAGCCGATTCGCGTGAAGGTGCCCCTGCATTTGACCGGCGGAGTGCCTGCCGGCGTCAAAGAAGGCGGCATCCTCCACCACAATATGCGCGAGTTGCATATTGAGTGTTTGCCGGCTGTGTTGCCGGACTTCATCGAGGTCGACGCTTCAGGGCTGGCCATTGCACAAGGTCTCCACCTGAAAGACGTCGCCGCACGTGAAGGGATCCGCTATCTGGACGACCCTGAGCAGATGGTCGTGAGTGTGGCGGCGCCAATGACGGAAGCCAAGCTCGAATCGCTTCTCGCGAGCGGCGCAGCCGCACCGGAGGGCGCGAAAGAGCCTGAGGTGGTCGCGAAGGGCAAAGTGCCTGGTGAAGCCGCTGAGGGGGGCGAACCGGCAAAAGCCGGTGCAGCGGCTGCCGCTCCTGATGCGAAGGGCGGCGACAAGAAAGGCGCTGCCGCGCCCAAAGCTGAGAAGAAAGAAGCTGAAAAGAAGAAATAACGTTGCGTCTCATTGTTGGGCTGGGCAACCCGGGCGCTGCCTATGCCCAAACCCGCCACAACGTCGGCATGTGGGTCATCGAGCGGGCTGCGGCTCGGTGGTCCATCCGTCTCGCCAAGCGTGGCATGACTCATCGTGGATCGGGACGGCTTGGGTCGGAACTCCTCGAACTTGCCGGAACACTCGATTGGATGAACATTACTGGTCCCCCGCTCAAAGGTCTCCTGCGCGAGTATTCGCTGACCGCCGACGATCTGATTCTCGTCCATGACGATCTCGATCTCGATCCAGGGCGTCTCCGGATCAAACAAGCCGGTGGGCATGGAGGACATAACGGGATTAAGTCGGTCATCGACACGATCGGGACGCCCCAGTTTGTACGGATTAAGATCGGAATCGGCCGACCCGCATCGCGTCAGGATTCGGCCGACTATGTGTTACAAGCATTCATGAGAGAAGAGATCGAGGTATTGAATCCCTGTCTCGATCGCGCAGTCGATGCGTTGGAATGTCTGATCCATCGGGGAGGCGCGGTGGCGATGAACGAGTTCAACGTCCGGGAACGAGAGGAAAGTGACGAGTTATGAGTTCTGGGTTGAGAGTTCTGAGTTTTTTAGGCGGCAGCACGACAACTCAGAACTCAGCACTCATAACTCAGAACTGAGTTCAGGCTTATGGGACTCTGTTGCGGCATGATTGGACTCCCGAACGTGGGGAAGACCACGGTCTTCAACGCACTCACGGGTAGCGGCGCATTGGCAGCCAACTATCCCTTTGCGACCGTCGATCCCAATACTGGCATCGCTCTGGTGCCGGATCCGCGACTCGGAATCCTCACCGATCTCTTCAAATCGAAGAAGACGACCTATAGCACGCTGGAAGTTCGCGACATCGCCGGCTTGGTTGAAGGGGCGAGCAAAGGTGAAGGCCTCGGCAATCAGTTTCTCGGACACATCCGCGAAGTCGATGCACTGCTCCATGTCGTCCGTTGTTTTCAGGGAACGGATGTTGTTCATGTCAGCGGAGGGGTGAACCCTCTCCGTGACATAGCCATTATTGAAACCGAGTTGCTGTTGGCCGACCTCGACACGCTCGATCGGAGGAAGCAAAAGACGGAAAAGAAAGTCCGAGCAGGCGATAAGAAGGCCGCGTTTGAATTGACGTTCATCGAAAAACTGATCGGATTGCTCGATAAGGGGGAATGGCTGGGCAACCTGACCTACAGCCCCGAAGAGCGTGTGCTGCTCGATGAGTGTCAATTGCTGGCAGCAAAACCGGTGCTCTTCGTGGCCAATGTATCGGAGCAGGCCGGCGCCGACGAGGCGATGGTGAAGGCGGTTCGCGAGTTCGCCGACAAACGTGGCGCGCGCGTCGTCACGATCTGCGGCCAACTCGAAGCCGAACTCTCCACGTTGCCAGAATCCGAACGAGCCGACTTCTTGAAAGAGATGGGTCTTAGGGAATCGGGCCTTGTCCGGCTGACCCGTGAAGCCTACACGCTGCTGAACATCGTGACCTTCTTCACTGCCGGAGAAATCGAATCCAGGGCCTGGCCGATTCCCAAAGGCATGAAGGCGCCGCAAGCGGCGGGAAAGATTCACTCCGACATGGAGCGAGGCTTCATCCGCGCCGAGGTCTATCACTACGACGATCTACTGGCTTGCGGATCAGAGGCGAAGGTGAAGGAGAAGGGGTTGTTTCGTCTCGAAGGGAAAGACTACGTGATCAAAGAGGCCGACGTTGTGTATTTCCGATTCAATGTGTAATTTCAGGGTGCGGGTCCTGTCGCC
>DATHTZ010000294.1:0-3203 GCA_035462675.1 Nitrospiraceae bacterium
ACAGCGCTCAGTTCATCCTTCGGCACTTCTACCGCCAGATCCATCTCACGCTTGTGGCCCACGTCGATAATCCTCGGCATCGGGCGATCCCCGACCAGAAACCGTGCGACCGTTTCAATTGGCCGTTGTGTCGCGGAGAGCCCGATGCGTTGAGGCTTTGTGAGCGTCAACGCCTCCAGTCGCTCCAGTGACAGGGCCAGATGGGCGCCGCGTTTATTCGGCGCAACAGCATGGATCTCATCGACGATGACGGTCCGAACCGTCTGCAATAACCGGCGGCTCTTCTCTGCCGTCAATAAAATAAAGAGCGACTCCGGCGTCGTGACGAGAATATGGGGAGGCCGCTTGAGCATCTGCTGGCGTTCCGTCATCGGCGTGTCGCCGGTGCGGACCAGCACACGGAGGTCCGGCATTAAGAGCCCGGCGGATAACGCTGCATTACCGATTTCAGCCAGCGGCTGCTGCAAGTTTTTCTGTATGTCGTTGCTGAGCGCTTTGAGCGGCGAGACGTAAAGCACCTGCGTATGGTCATCGAGTTCACGCGCCAGGGCTTGCTTGAAGAGCTGATCGATGCAGGAGAGAAAGGCAGCGAACGTCTTGCCGGAGCCGGTCGGCGCAGCAATCAGAACATCAGCCCCCGACTGAATGGCCGGCCAAGCCTGAACCTGGACATCGGTGGGTGTGCCGACATTCGAGCGGAACCACTCGGTAATGATCGGATGAAAAATAGAGAGGGCCATGACGCCCCGCATCCTACCACAGGCAGGGCAAGGCCATCAGTTGGTCAAAACCGCCCGACTGTGGTGATCGCGGAGGGATTGAGGCCTGCGGCGAAGGAGGATCCCGCCACTGCGCTTAACACGCCGGTTGTTTGATTAACGGCAAAGGCAGTGACAGTTCCGGACGCATTGGCGACGTAGACAAACCGCGCGGAAAGGTCCACTGCAATTGAATGAGGGGTCGTAGCGGAAACCAAGGCAAACGGGGAGTTAGTATGCTCCACAAGCGCGCCGGTCGCTTGATTAATAGCGAAAACCGACACATCGTTAGAGGTCTCATTGGCAACGTACAGGAACCGGCCGAGAGGATCTGCAGACAACGAAACCGGGCCAGTACCGGCGACAGGAAAGGGCGAACCGGCGAGCTCTGTCAACGAGCCGTCCGCGGCAGCGATGAGGTAGGCGGATACCGTATGTGTGCCGCTATTCGTCACGTAGAGAAACCGGCCGGTAGGATCGGCCACGATCGCCCGCGGCGCCGCACTGGCGGAGGGTGGGAGAGCTACTTCTGAGCCCAGCGCGCCGGTTGTCTGATTGATAGCAAACCGGCTCACGCCCTTCGTCGTGGCATACACGACATAGGCAAAACGTCCCGAGGGTTCGACCGTGACCGCACTCGGCCCGGTCCCTGCCCCAGTGGAAACGGGCAACCCCACAGCGGTGAGCATGCCGGTCCCGGAAGCGATAGAGAAGGCCGACACGTTGTTGCTCCCCTGGTTTGCAACGTACATATGCCGCCCCAAGGGATCGGTTGCCACAGATTGTGGATTTGCGCCTGGAGCCAAAGGAGAAAAGGGCGAACCAGCATGCTCCACCAATGCGCCGCTGGTTTGATTAATGGAGAATCCCGACACATTGTCAGTGGTCTTGTTGACAACATAAAGGTTCTTGCCGAGAGGATCAGCAGACAACGCACCTGGAGCAGTTCCACCAGGTGCGACAGAAAATGGCGAGCCGACGCCGACGAGCTCTGTCAGCAATCCGGTAGCTGGAGTAATCGCAAAGGCCGACACATTATTATCGTTGGCATTCGCGACATAGGCGAAAGTGGGCGTGGGCGAGACAGCGGACGTTCCCCTGGCGAATGCCACGGCACCTGGGCTGGGCCTCATGTCTCTCGTTCCGGTCGACACGAGCTGGCCCGTCACGGGATCGATCGAAAAGAAAGACACCAGATCCGACGTATTATCCGTCGCATACAACAATCTTCCGGCAGGATCAATCCGGATAAATTGAGGATTGGCCACCGCCACATTCGAGCCGCCTAAGATCAACTCGCCGGTCACTGGGTCGATGGGAACCCAGCTGATGGTTCCTGTGCCGGAATTGGCGACATAGAGGAACTGCCCTCCGGGACCAATCGCAACACTGGAAGGTGCCGTACCAGTGGGAAATGGGGTCGCGATTGGCGCCAGGGCCCCGCTATTTTGATCCACCGAAAAAGTCGAGATGCTACTGCTTCCTTTGTTTGCCACATACACGACAGTCCCGGTAGCATTCAAAGCGAGGGCTTGCGGATTGAGTACGACCGAGAAGGGGGATCCACTAATTTCGGTCGGAAATCCAGTCGACTGAATAATAAAAACTGACAATGTCCCCGGGCTGCTGTTGTTATTGGTCACGAAGAGCAGGCTGCCGGATGGATGGATGGCTATGGCAGTGGGAACAGCTGGCGACGCTAGAGGGACGGGAGAACCGGAGATTTCTGTCAGTACTCCGCTCGTCTGGTTGATAGAGAGCACCGAGACGTTACTTGAGGTTTGATTTGCGACGAAGAGGAATAAGCCGTTAGGTGACACAGCCACTGCGGTCGGACCGGTCCCGTTGGTGAGGGAAAAGGGAGAACCAGTCACAGCGGTCACCAGTCCAGTCGACGAAATGGCATGCGCCGAAACATCATGGGATCCGCCGTTGATCGTGTAGAAAAATTTTCCGGATGGATGCACCGCGATGGCACGGGGACTTGTCCCAGAGACGACATACCCGCGGGGCCTGAGTCGGCCGTTCGCATTATCGACTAAAAACACGGACACGGTATTGTCCGTCTGATTCGGAACTAACGCGACCCGCGTAAACGATCCACTCGCAGTGTCAGTTCCCCCGCCGCCCCCGCCCCCACTGCTTGGACAGCCTATGAGTCCAAATGCGAGGGCAATGATCGACAACACAGGCGCAATAGATTTCATACGGGGCATTCTCCTACGAGTTCCTCTTTGGGGCAACAAGTATGCTATTTTACGCAACGGCGAAAAGATGGATCACCCTTCCAGCAGTTTGTGGAAAATTCTGTTTTGAACGACACGTTGCTGTGATAATACCTAGGGTCATAGTGACTGAATAGTAAGCAGGATGCTCAAAGTCGGTCCAGCGAGGCGGCAGCGAGCGAAGAGGTGAGGCATACGCTTCGGTACGTTGAGCCTCTGA
>DATHTZ010000295.1:0-5744 GCA_035462675.1 Nitrospiraceae bacterium
GTTCCCACAGCACCTTTAAGTAAATACGAGGATGACGAGGTTGTCAATACGTTCCTGAAATGTGTAAGCGCCTCCCCTCGCGGTTGTGGCACAGCGAAGACACTCGACGTTATAGTACTCTTCTCGCAGCCTCGGTTACAAGAACAACCGTTCACCCACATGGTTCATGACGGTTCGTCGCGAGATCGCCCGAACGCGCGTTTCTTGTGACGCGTATCTCGTTTCTCGCACGCGACGACACAGACACACTCTTTCCGCCCTGCGCTTCACGCTTCACGAACGACGAGCGACGAAGAACGTAGCAGCGGATCGGCGATGCAGTAAAAGTCTTCGTGAATAATGCGCGCTAGGGACTAAAGAGAGCGCCGTTCATCATGAGATGGACGGCGATACTTGCGGCATAGCCCAAGGCTATCGCCCATGTCCATTTCAGATGGGACGAAAAGGTGTAGATCCCCCGGGCCTGCCCCATGAGGGCCACGCCCGCTGCCGACCCGATGGATAACAGCGATCCGCCGACGCCGGCCGTCAATGTCACCAACAGCCATTGGCCGACGCTCATATCCTGGTTCATGCTCAACACCGCGAACATGACGGGGATGTTGTCTATCACCGCTGAAAGAACCCCGACAAGAATATTCGCAGTTGTAGCCCCCAAATTCCCATAGAGAAGATTGGAGAGTGTGGCCAGATACCCCAGCGCGCCGAGGCCGCCGACACAGAGCATAATGCCGTAAAAGAACATGAGCGTATCCCACTCCACGCGCTTCATACTGATGAACACATCGAACGGCTTGACTGCAGGCTTGAACGATGCGCCGTGGCTCACAGCGTTCTCACCATCACGCACGGAAGTTTCTGTCCACCCTTCCAGCTCCTTGCGCCGGAGAAAATACCCATGCGATTTAAGGACACCCAACCCCGTCATCATGCCGAGAAACGGGGGCATCTCAAGAACATGATGCATGAGCACCGTTCCGGCTATGGTGGCGAGAAACAGCATCACAATGACATAGCCACCATGCTTGACCTGCACGTGTGTTGTTCTGGCTGACGGCTTCTCGTGCGGAATCGTGATGGAGATCAGTGCCGCCGGAACGAGCCAGTTAATGAGAGCGGGAATGAACAGCGCGAAAAAATCGCCAAAATGTACCACGCCTTTTTGCCAGACCATGAGGGTCGTGATGTCGCCAAAGGGACTAAATACGCCGCCCGCGTTGGCCGCAACCACCACATTGATACAAGCAGCGCTGATGAATCGTCCGTTGCCCGCCCCCATGGCCATCACCACGGTTCCCATCACCAGCGCTGTCGTCAGATTATCCGCGACAGGAGAGATGAAAAAAGCCAGCATGCCGGTCAGCCAGAACACCGCGCGAAAGGATAAGCCGAATGAAACGAGGCGTGTCTGCAACGCCGTAAAGACGTTTCGCTCCACCATCGTATTGATGAAAGTCATCGCGGAGAGAAGAAACAGCATCAATTCGGCGTATTCCAGCAAATTATGGCGCAGGATTTCGGCAACGGCATGGGATTGGTGTTGAGAGGTATAGGCGATCGCCGTCAGGATCCAGATGGCGCCTGCCGCAACCATGACGGGTTTTGACTTCCGAAGATCAAGACTTTCTTCGACAATCACCAACACATACGCGGCCAGAAACACCGCTAATGCGATGTAGCCTGTCCAGTGATCCGTAAAGCTCAACATCCCGTCCCTTTCACAATTTCCGTGCGGACAAATCGTGCCGGAACATATACGTAAGCGATGTCACGAAGCAATGGCACAGCCCCTTCCCTTCGACATGTCATATTTTCCTGCGGATTAAATATCATAGTTTCTCAGTAGTGTCCCAACGTTATTGGAATAGATTCAACCGGCCGAAGGAGTCCGATGGCAGGCGCTCGCCTCCTGAGAGCAGAAGTCCTGGATCGAAAGGGATCGCTCGAACGTACGAGAAGGCTAACAGGATACTGAAAGTTCCGCCGGCTTCGCTCTCAAGAGCCGTAAAAGGCAAGAGGTGAAAAGTCCGCCCTCACGCTTTTTCTGGTCGCACAACTCGCGGATCGGTAGGGAGCGCTGATCCAGCCCCCGCCGTTGCCCTATGTTACAGGCGATGACAGAGAATGGCAGCACCAGCTGCATTATCGATAGCAGCGTCGCCACCCGACCCATCTGTACGTCGCTCTGATAAACAAGGAAAGCCGCCGAGAAACGGAAAACCATGCTTATTGAGACGACGACTCGCGGGGTCAGGAGGAGGATTCTTTAGCCCACAATATTTGCGAGAGGTCGGAACGAAACCGCTGAGACGATACGCGAGACGGGCACATGGAACCGCGATGGATGCATAGTTGAAACAGTGTGTTAACCGACCGAACGGCAAGCCCATCCGCTGTCAGAAAGTCGTTGCTGGGATCCTCAACATGATCGCAGCCCTCAGCGGGACATGATCGGATGCCGACAATGTCTCCTCACAAATCATGTACGCGCTTCCCTGTGCCGATCATGTTCGACTCACCATAGGTGTGTGGTCCTGGGGTTCGATCAAAGCGATGGACGAAGAAACGGAGAATATCTTCAATCTCTCCCTGATGGTTGATGAAATACTTCGCCCGTGACTTTTCATGTGGTCCCACTCGCACCCCCATGGCCAGCCCTTCTGAAAGCTCGAATACGTCTTCGTCTGTTTCGTCATCACCAATGAAAAACAGACCGGTCTGGCGCAGTTGGTGCATGAGGGCCAAGGCGGCCTGCCCTTTCCCGTCTTGCCCTGGGTACAAAACATTCACCGATGCTTTCCCAAAGATCAGGCGCG
This sequence comes from Nitrospiraceae bacterium, assembly GCA_035462675.1. Lineage (GTDB taxonomy): Bacteria > Nitrospirota > Nitrospiria > Nitrospirales > Nitrospiraceae > Palsa-1315. The sequence goes on from DATHTZ010000295.1 coordinate 2,817, forward strand.
GAGTCGGCGTGAGCTGATCGAGAAGGAGGACAAGTGCCGTGCGAACTTTGGCCGGCTCATCGGCCCCTCGATAGTGGAAGGTGAGTGTGTAGCGTTTATTTTCAACCTCAACCCCATACTCCTTGAGCGGTTGAACGAAGTCCGTGCTCACTCGCTTCATCCATTCCGCACAGACATGTTCAGCCCCGAGCAGGGTCGCGGGGGCAATGTATGGGCTTTCCAACCCATGGTTCCCGATCAGATGCGGAACCGCCCTGTCTACCCGCAACACGAGATCAGCAAGCGCTCGTCCTGAAATCACAGCACAGGGGGCCCGTTTTGCGAGTTCCTTCAACCACTCGCTCACGGAGCACGGAATGTTGACGGCGTCACGATCAGGCGAGATCGGCGCAAGCGTACCGTCGAAATCGAAGGCGTAGAGGATAGGTTTCTCAGTCAACGCGCGCAGCGCCCGGCGCCCATCCTCAGAGAACACATACGTCAAGCTTGGCCCCCTGTGCTCATTCGCGCGTCTCGCGTTCCCATTTCGCGGGCAATGCGAGCTCGTTGCCGCATCCTGGCCGCATCCATCAGCATACGCCCAGCCCAGCGGTACACGTTAAATTCCTGCACGACGTCGCGCATGCTATGCATGCGCGCCCGTTGTTCGGTTGGGGACATGGTCAGGGCTAAATGCAGGGCAGCTGCGCACTGATCGATGTTGTACGGATTGATGATGAGCGCCTCGGGTAACTCCGTCGCCGCGCCGGTGAATTGACTGAGTATCAGCACGCCTTGTTCGTCGTCCCGCGCTGCGACGAACTCTTTGGCAACGAGGTTCATGCCGTCATGCAAGCTGCTGACGATACAGAAGTCGACTCCTCGATAATGAGTGGCGATCTCCTGGGGACCGTGGTGTTCGATCCGTAGATAGATCGGCTGGTATCCCTCTCGCCCAAATCGTTGGTTGATGCGTCCTGCCAAGGCGATGACCTGTTGCGTGAGTTGCTGATACTGATCGATCTTGGAGCGGCTGGGAGCGGCGATTTGGATGAAGGAGAACGCGCCGATCCATTCCGGCTTGAGCTCCAGAAGCCGTTCGACAGCGAGGAACCGCTCGAGAATGCCCTTCGTATAATCCATTCGTTCGACGCCGAGGCCGACACGCTGTGTGTGAGGGAAGCCGTTGCTCGAGCGAATGTGCGTCCGGCACGTCGACACGGGTGGCTGTTCTTGGAGCGCCCGGCTGGGCCATTCGATCGAGATCGGATAATGATTCACCGCGGTCAATTTGCCGCCGTATGAAATCGTGGAGCTGTCCCAGTCGATCTTTGTTTCCAGTGCGCGGTCTACCGTTTCAATGAAGTTGGTTCGATTGAATCGTGTGTGAAATCCGAGAATGCTGCTTCCCAACAGCCCTTCAAGAATTTCCCGATGCCACGGACAAATCGCGTAACGCTCTGGATTGGGCCACGGAATATGCCAAAACATAATGATCGTGGCATTGGGCAGAAGATCCCGCACCATCTTGGGCACCAGCGCGAGGTGGAAATCCTGCACAAGCACGACGGGGTTGTCGGTTTTGGCCTCCTCAATGATGGCCAATGCAAACCGCTCATTGATCTCTCTGTACTGCTGCCAATCCGAGGATCGAAAGACAGGGCGCACGTGGGCCAAGTGGCAGAGCGGCCATAGCCCTTCGTTGGCAAATCCGTTGTAGTACCCGTCCTCTTCCTCCGGCGACATCCAAATCCGCCTGATCTCGTAAGCGGGATTATCCGGCGGAACGCGGACATGGCCTCGCGCATCGACGACCTCTCGATCGGCCGTGCCGCTGCCGTGCGCAATCCATACGCCCGAACAGGCACGCATGATCGGTTCAAGAGCGGTGACGACCCCGCTGGCCGGCACTTGGACCTCGATATCTTGCCCATTCCAATTGTGGACGTAGGGCTCTCGATTGGACACGATGAGCACTTCGTCCCCCGCGAGATGGTCATGGAGAATGGCTTTCAATGTCGCCGGGGTCCAGCTCATCTGATTTTCATCCCTCATCCGTTTGTCCGCTTCGAGATCATGAATGAGGGAGCGAAGATCCTGGGCGACCGGGAGGAGGTCGGCAGCTTGCCGCTGATCGCCAATCATGGCGGCCAGTCCCTTGCCTCGGAGTATCGTGCGCACGCCTGTGACCCATCCGCGCCAGCTTAAATGCGCAACCAACACCGTGACGAGGGAAATCACCACGCCGATGATTGCAAACAGATAGAAGAGGTACCACTTCGTGTCGCTGCTTCGACGCTCAATCCAGCTCATGTCATGAATGACCATGAGGCGGCCCCATGCGCGGCCGTTCCCCTCGATTCCGATAGCAGAGACATGGACAGTCCCTTGGTTGAGTGGCAGCAGAGCGGTCTTGCCGGCTACGACGGTGCTGGTTCCGTCGCACGGGATCGAATCGGGGTAAGTCAACGTTTTATAGATCAGCCTGCCCTCACGGTTGCAAAACCCGATGGCGAAGAGCCGTTCGTCCTGAATGATTCGATGAAAATAGTTCTGCAATTTTGTCTTGGATTCCGCCGCCAGGAGATCCACAAGGGGAGCTTCGACCGTGCGGCCGATGAGTTCAGACCGCATCTCGAGATCCCGCACAAACCATTTCAGCGTCAAGGTATCGACAAGGGAAATGACGGCATACGCCAGGCCGGCTAACACCAGGGCCAACGGCAGCAAAAATCGAAGCGATAAGCGCATGGGTCACCTCTGGTCTACGTCGGTCGAACAATCGCCCATGTCACGGCGCCTATCATTACGATCTTGTCGGCAATTGTCAAACCCCGGCACCGTCGAACAAATCTGCGCGCTCGCCTGGAAAGTCGACAGTAAGGGCTATCCCGTCACGGTGAGACACGGCTTTCTTGGAACAGACCACGCGTATCGGCGCACCGGGAT
>DATHTZ010000296.1:0-4200 GCA_035462675.1 Nitrospiraceae bacterium
AGTCCGGTGACTTGCACCAAGCGATGAAAGAAATTTTGCCGAGCGCCATGTTTATCGGCTTCACCGGTACCCCGCTCTTAAAGACCGCTAAGCAGAAAAGCATCGAGATCTTTGCCCCTACATTCACATGTACAAGTTCGATGAAGCTGTGAAGGACGGTGTGGTCCTCGATCTTCGTTATGAAGCGCGAGATATCGATCAGCGCATCACCTCGCAGAAAAAGATCGATCAGTGGTTTGAAGCCAAGACGAAGGGCCTGACCAATCTTGCGAAGGCGCAACTCAAGCAGCGCTGGGGCACGATGCAGAAGGTGCTGTCCAGTCAGTCGCGGCTTGAACAGATTGTTGCCGACATTCTGATGGACATGGCGACACGCGATCGCCTGCAAAGCGGTCATGGTAACGCGATACTTGTCGCAGGCAGCATCTATGAGGCGTGCAAGTTCTACGATTTATTTTCCAAGACTGACCTCAAGGGCAAGTGTGCCATCGTCACCTCCTATTCCCCTTCAACCACCGATATCAAGGGGGAGGAAAGCGGCGAGGGGGAGACCGACAACATCGAGAAATACAACACGTACTGCCGGATGCTCGCAGACTGGTTCAATGAGCCATCGGAGACGGCGGTGAACAAGGTAGAGAAGTTCGAGAAAGAGGTGAAAAAGAAGTTTATCGACGAGCCGGGGCAGATGAAGCTCTTGATCGTGGTGGACAAGCTCCTGACTGGCTTCGATGCGCCCTCGGCGACCTACCTCTATATCGACAAGCAAATGCGCGATCACGGGCTGTTCCAAGCGATCTGCCGTGTAAACCGACTGGACGGCGACGATAAGGAATACGGCTACATCATTGACTACAAAGACCTGTTCAAGAGCTTGAAAGGTGCGGTGGAGGACTACACCTCCGGCGCGTTCGACGGTTATGAGAAGGAAGACGTGGCCGGGTTGCTAGAAGACCGGCTGGACAAAGCACAGGAACGGCTGGAAGAAGCGCTGGAGGCCATACGCGCACTGTGCGAGTCGGTTGCCATGCCGAAGGACCAGGCTGCGTATCTCCGGTATTTCTCCTCGAAAGAATCCGGCAACGCGGCGCAGCTGAAAGCGAACGAACCGCAACGGCTTTCGCTCTACAAGCTGACTGCCTCGTTGGTTCGCGCCTATGCCAATCTCGCCGGCGAAATGACAGAGGCCGGATACACTGAGGCGCAGGCCGAGTCGATCAAAAAGGAAGTCACCTTCTACGAGAATCTTCGCAATGAGGTCAAGCTGCATAGTGGGGATGCCATTGACCTGAAGCAATATGAGCCGGCGATGCGACACTTGATCGATACCTACATTCGAGCAGAGGGAAGCGAGCCGGTATCGGCGCTTGACGACCTGTCGTTGGTGCAACTCATCGTGGAACGGGGAATCGATGCGGTAGAGGCGCTGCCAGATGGCCTGAAAAAGAATAAGGAGGCCATGGCAGAAACGATCGAGAACAATGTGCGCAGGCTCATCATCGACGAGTCGCCGATTAATCCGAAGTATTACGAGAAGATGTCCAAGTTGCTCGATGCCTTGATTACGCTACGTCGACAAGAGGCGCTTGATTATCAGAAATATCTTGAGGAGATCGTGGCGCTCACAAAGAAAGTGGTACATCCAGAAGCCGGGTCCTATCCCACGTTACTCAACACACCGGCTAAGCGCGCGTTGTATGACAACCTCGGTAAGAAGGAGGTCTTGGCTCTGTCCGTGGATAGCGCCGTCCGATCGAGCAGACAGGACGATTGGCGCAGTAATGTATTCAAGGTGAAGAAGGTGAAAGTAGCGATTCGGGCAGCGCTTGAGCAGAGCCTTCTTCATGGAGTCAGCGCATCTGCCGATCCCACTTCCAGCCCGAAGGCAGAACATCCGGCTGGCTATGATGCGAAGGCTGCAGAATCGATAGAGACCCTGGCAGAGCGAATCCTCACATTAGTGCAGAACCAAGATGAATATTGAACGAAACAGAATTACGGTGAGCGGCTTACCGGTAGAGATAGTGCGAAAGGCTATCAAGAACCTTCACCTGGGTGTCTATCCGCCGAATGGTCGTGTGCGTGTAGCGGCTCCCGTGAGAGTCCGTGATGAAGCCGTACGGCTGGCCGTCATCTCAAGGTTAGGTTGGATCAAGCGACAGCGGAAACGCTTCCATGCTCAAGAGCGGCAGTCAGCTCGTGAATACGTATCGCGTGAGAGCCACTACTTTTTGGGCCGCCGGTATTTGCTGCATGTGGTTGAAGGCGACGGATCTTCGCGAGTTGCAAGGAAAGGCAATAAGGTTCTTGAACTTCAGATTCCTGTCGGGACTAGTAGAGACAAGCGTGAACAGATCCTGCTCGCCTGGTATCGGAAGAATCTCAAAGTGCTGATCCTGCCTTTGATCGAGAAATGGGAAGACAAGATGGGTATGACGGTCGAGAGTTGGGGCGTAAGAAAGATGAAAACAAAGTGGGGTAGTTGCAACAGCGCTGAGCAGCGAATCTGGTTGAATCTGGAGCTGGCTAAGAAACCTGTTCGGTGCCTGGAGTATATTCTCGTTCACGAGATGGCGCATCTCATCGAACGGAAGCACAACGACCGCTACATCGCGCTCATGGATCAGTTCCTCCCAAGCTGGCGACAGCGCCGAGATGAGCTAAACCATGCCCCGCTCGCCCATGAGATGTGGAGCTACTGATTGTGTCTGGAGGGAAGCGCCATCATGCTCCTTCCCTACCCAAGAGCTAACCGGGTCTCATCTCAAATTGAAGGGAACACATGAAAAGCCATCGCACAGATCTGAAAAGTATCGCTCGTCGCGTCATGGTCGAACGAGGCCTCTTGCCGGATTTTTCATCCGCGGCGATGGCCGAGCTTGCCCACATACAAGCTGCCGCCACAGACCGGCACGCGGGCATGCGTGACCTCACGGGTCTACTCTGGGCGTCGATCGACAACGACGATTCCCGAGACCTCGACCAACTTACCGTGGCCGAGCCACATCCTGATCGGTCTGTTTCAATCCTGGTTGCGATTGCCGATGTGGATGCGCTGGTCTCGAAAGAGTCTGCTCTGGATGCTCATGCCAAGCACAATACGACGTCGGTCTATACGGCCGGCGGCATGTTCTCCATGCTGCCGGAAAAACTGTCGACCGATTTGACGTCTCTCGGCGAAGGGCAAGACCGCCTCGCGATCGTGGTGGAGATGGTGATTGCGGAGGATGGGACGGTGCTCAGCTCGACTCTCTTTCGGGCGCTGGTCCACAACCATGCGAAGCTGGCCTATAACAACATCGCAGCCTGGCTCGCAGGGGAGGCGCCTGTGCCTGAGCGGGTCAAGGCCGTCTCAGGCCTCGATGCGCAACTCCGCCTCCAGGACCAGGTCGCGCAGCGGCTCAAGGCCCGACGACACGAACAGGGAGCGCTGAGTCTTGAAACGATTGAACCACGAGCTGTGTTTGAGGGTGAGGTGCTGACTGGTCTCAGGGTCGAGCAGAAGAATCGCGCCAAGGAACTGATTGAAGATTTTATGATCGCGGCCAATCAGGCGACGGCGTCCTATTTGAATGGAAAGGGCATGCCTTCCTTCCGCCGCATCCTGCGCTCTCCCGAACGCTGGCAGCGGATTGTCGAGGTCGCCGCACGCTGGGGCGAGCGCTTACCTCCTGAGCCGGACGCGCGTGCGCTCGAAGTGTTCCTCGTTGCGCGTCGGAAAGCTGATCCCATCAGATTTCCCGATCTCTCCCTGGCCATCGTAAAGCTCATCGGCAGGGGCGAGTATGTGTTGGATCAGTCGAAGGATGGCTCTCCCGAACATTTCGGCCTTGCCGTGAAGGGGTACACCCATTCCACGGCTCCCAACCGACGCTTTCCCGATCTTATCACTCAGCGGCTGATCAAAGCGGCACTGGCCGGTGCAGCAACGCCGTACCGTCCGGAATAACTGAAGTATCTGGCCGACCACTGTACCGAGAAAGAGGACAGCGCGGAAAAAGTCGAGCGGCAGCTCCGCAAATCCGCAGCGGCGTTATTGCTCGAATCGCGGATTGGGCAGCGTTTCGACGCGATCGTGACGGGTATGTCAGACAGAAGCACGTGGGTCCGGATCCTTGAGCCACCCGTCGAAGGGAGATTGGTGACAGGCGAGCGAGGCCTCGACGTCGGAGACAAGGTATGGGTAGAGCTTCTCAGTAC
>DATHTZ010000297.1:0-2754 GCA_035462675.1 Nitrospiraceae bacterium
GGGCCTTGCGAGAACGGACCTCGGAGGAAAGCGCCGAGCTGCAACTTGGGCACAGCCTCTGGGGGCTCTGCACTGAGCTGATTCGGAAGAATTTGAGCGCCTATCTCGACCCTGAATCTCGTGGTCTTGTGTATGTGTTAAAGGCCGGGCTCTGTGCTGAGTTTCAGCTCGTGCCACCGGTGCTGGACTTCTCCGCATTGGATGCGTTCCTCAGCGACGAGCTGAGGACTGAGGCCAGATTTGGCTTTGTGCGAATCGATGGGGTACGCCGGTTGGTCTGCTCACCCGCTGCGAGTCAGGTGTTGTTGCTCAACGTGTTGCAGATAGCCGATCAAACCGAACTCACTCGACGATTGAAGCTAGGCATGCATCGACTGACGCAAGCGGAGTATGACGCGATCATGCAGGGAGCGGCTGTGTAGCAGGATGCTTGAAAAGTCCGTTCAGCAAGGCCGCAGCGAGTGAAGGACCGAAGGCGTACCCTCTGGGGTATGTTGAGGGTCTGAACGATGCGAGAACGAACCATGGGAAAAGGCGCGTCTCGGCGCGCCAGGGTTGGGCGGGTGAGAAGAGCGACTTTTTCAGCATCCTGCTAGATTCGTTGGCCTGTCATAAGCAGATACGCCTCATCAATTGTCTCGACTTCCTTCACCGTCACATTGAGCTGAAATCCCAATTCGACCAGGTTCCACCGTGGGTCATGCATCTGCCCGTGCGGAACCAACACCGTGCGATAACCCTCTCGCACAGCGGCACGAATCTTATCCGGGATGCTGCCCACAGGGCCGATCTGTCCCCCCGGCTCAACGGTTCCGGTCATGGCAATGCCCTGCTGAATATGGTCGCCTTTGAACAGGGCGATGAACCCCACAGCCATTGTCGCACCGGCGCTTGGGCCGTCGCTGCCTGTAGGTTGATAGGCCACCCCCTGCACTGAGACGGTTCCGCTATGCTGAACCGAGGGCGTGCGTTCAACCGCATAGGCGAAGGCCCGAGCCATGGCGCCTAAGTGCGCCTCACCCAATCGCACGTCGGCGAGGAGCCATTGCAGTTGAACGGGATTCGGTTCCGGCTTCTTGTCCCACCACATCATCAGGATTTCGAATACGCCCAGATTGTTCTGGCGAAATGCCGCCAGGACCGGGAGTTCGATGACCGTATCTGCCGAGGTCGAGACCGGGATTCCACATAGGAGGGCGGCAATCAATATGCAGCTCACAGCAAGATGGCGTGGCATCATCGTGGGACTCCCAAGCAAAAACGTGAAAGGTAAGACGTGAAAAGTGAAACGCAGGACTACCGAGTGCTTTTCCTCCGAAACCTTTCACGTGTGACGTTTCACGTCTCACGGCTTTCGAAAGTGTAGCAAATCATGGTGCGCAGTCCAGCGATTCGGCGGTCCTTGCCTTGCGTTGGGGTAGGGCATTCCGTATAACAGGCTGCACAAAACTCTGTGGGCACACGGGATTTCACTGGCTTTCACGCCCTGGATAGCAGGAGGACACCTTGCAGGATGCTCATAAAGGCCAGACTTCTCACCCGCCCAACCCCGAGCTGTCGGAACAGCTCTTTTCCCGGGAGGGGTACGTTGACGGTCTGAACGATACGAGAACGCTGCATGGGAAAAGGCGCGTCTCGGCGCGCCAGGGTTGGGCGGGTGAGAAAGGCGGGATTTTTCAGCATCCTGATTAAGGGCGTGCATGATGATTAGGGCATGTACATGGATTGTGGTGGGTGGGCTGACACTTCTCTGGCTGCCGCTTGGCGCTGTTGCCTCGAGCTGTCAAGTAGACACGCCTACGTCAGGGTCAGGCACGGTTTTCACACGTCATCTGAGCGCCGGCTGCACGGAGCAAGAGCGCGAGGCGCGAGCGGTGGAGGCAGCCCAGTTGCTACAGGCATTCAGGGAAGGGAAGGGGATCGATCTCTCAGGAGTAGTTGTTCGCGGCGATCTGTCTCTGGAAACATTGCCCGTGGGTTCGTTGCCGTCCGAGCTCGAGGGGATGAAGGAACTGGCGGGTCACGAGGTACGCGTGATTCCTGGCTCCATGACGATTGTCAATTCGGTAGTGCGCGGAGCGGTCAGGCACCGATCGGCACAAGGGCTGCTGGTGGTGAAGGGGCCTGTCATATTCAGCGGAACCAGGTTCGAACAACTCGTGGATCTTTCTCGGTCAGTGTTCCTTCAGCCGGTGACGTTATCAGACGCGGTTTTCTTAAAAGAGAGCTACTTTGTGCAGGGGCGGTTTCTTCGCGACGTGGTTGCTGAAAAAACGGCCTTCGGACCGCATACGCGATTCCACCGGTCTGTCTTCCAGGGGCCAGTCACGTTCCAGCAGTCCAGGTTTAACGGGCTAGCGGAGTTTTTGGAGGTGGGGTTCGAGAAGGATGTGAATCTGTCGCGCACCTCTTTCAAATTGGGCACCGGGTTCTCCGGGAGTCGCTTTCAAGGCCTGGCGAATTTCTCTGAAGCCTCGTTCAACAGTCAGGCATTTTTTACCTTTACCCTGTTCGATGGAGATGCGGACTTTGGCCGTGTCACGTTCCGATCAACGGCGGATTTTTCCAATGCCCAGTTCAAGGGGCGAAACGACTTCACCAAAGCCTTATTCGAGCAGGGCTCACAGTTTACCGGCGCCAACAGATCGGCACCCGTACAGACACACCCAGGAGGCAAAAATGAGTTTGTGCAATATGCGGTTATCCTCATGATTCTGACGTTCGGCGTTCTGCTGATTGTCTACCGGATTCGAC
>DATHTZ010000298.1:0-5604 GCA_035462675.1 Nitrospiraceae bacterium
AGGACGGTTGAACTCCATGGCTTGAAAAAGGATGGCGCAGAGTTCCCGATGGAACTTTCCGTCGGAATTGGAAAGAGCCTCGGGGGGATATTCCACAGTGGAATCATTCGTGACATCACGGGGCGAAAGCAAGCTGAAGAGGCGCAACGACAGGCTGAAATATCCTATCAAAGCGTCGTCGAGAATGCGGTGGAGGGTATCTTCCGGACGACACCGGACGGGCAGTTCCTGATGGCCAATCCAAGTCTGGCGCAGATGCTGCACTATGACTCACCTGACACGTTGGTCTCGACCATCACGGATATCAGCCGCCAGCTTTATGTCGACCCCAAGAAGCGGGAAGAGATCCGAGCGTTGCTGAGCCAGTCCGGGGTCGTCCGGGCATTTGAAACCGAGCTGATATGCCGAGATGGTGAAGTGATCTCGGTGTCGGCGAACGTGCGGGCAGTGCGCGATCTGCACGGGACCGTACTCTACCATGAAGGGACGGTCGAAGATGTCAGTGAGCGGAAGCGATTGGCTGCCGATCTCCTCGAAGAAGTCAAAATCGCGGAAGTGGCCCGTGCGCTTGGAGATATTGGCCACGATGTCAAGAACATGTTGGTACCGGTGCAGACTGGTGTGGAGCTCTTACGGGAGGAAGTACAAGAGATCCTGGGCCGTTTGGCCATGCGTGGGGAGGGGGCGCGGGTCGAGGCAAGCCGGAAGATGACCGATGAGCTGATCGAGATGATCGTCAATAACACTCGCCGTATCCAGGATCGTGTGAGGGAGCTTGCCGATGCGGTGAAGGGGGTAACGACGGCACCAGAATTTAAGCCCTGCCTGGTCTCAACTTGTGTAGCCGATGTAATCACATCGCTACACCGGTATGCAGCAGAGAGAGGGGTCGCATTGCATGCCGAAGGTCTTGAATCGTTGCCGGTCATCCAGGCGGATGAGCGCCGCCTGTTCAATGCTTTCTACAACTTGATCGATAACGCCATTCCGGAAGTCCCCCCCGGTGGATCCGTCACGGTGCGTGGACAGGTCGATATCGGAACGGGCGCACTCGTGCTCTCCGTCGCAGATACGGGGCGCGGGATGTCCCCTGACGTGCGGGACGCGCTGTTTACCACACAGGTTGTCAGTCGAAAAGCTGGTGGAACAGGGCTTGGAACAAAAATCGTGAAGGATGTGGTGGACGCCCACAAGGGATCGATCAGAGTCGAAAGCGAACTGGGAGTCGGTACGACGATCCACATTCGTCTTTCACTCAACGGAGTTCGCTAACGGATTGTGAGAAGGGCGCGAGCTACGTCCGTTCAGGCACGAGAAACCTCTCTGCGAACGCTACTCTTTACGGCAAGCACGATGAGGTCCTTGCCTCGAATCGCATAGACAATCCGATAGCTGCCCTCACGAATCCGATAGAGGTGGTCCAGGCCATCGATCTTTTTGACACCCAAGGGGCGAGGGCTGAGGCGGAGTGCCTGGAGCTGTTTTACCAGTAGTTTCCGAAGCGGTTTGGCAAATGTGCGGAGTCGCTGCTCAGCGGGAGAGGCCACAAAAATTGTGGAGGTTGCCTGGTGCAATCAGCACCCTAGTTCTTTCAAAATGGCATCAAGCGAGTGGGCGCCCTGCTTGTTTGCCTGGGCCAACGCTGCGCGGGCATCGATGAGATCGATACGATTCTCTAGGGCCTCCAGGAGTCTTAGGTCATCGATGGGTACCACCGCGGCGACGGCTCTGCCACGTCGGCGCAGCAGCACACGTTCGTGGCCGAAGGCTGCGCGGTTGATGACGTCGGCGAATCCTTCTCGCTCCTTATTACCCGCTGGATTTCCCACGGCGTACCTCCAGAGACAGCGTCCGATCAGTCGGACAGATCATTCGACTGGTATAAGCTGTACCGTGGGCAAGAGTCGAAGTCAATCGACGAGAAAACTTCGATGTCCATTCCATTTTTTCCTTAATTAGGGTATGAAATGGAAGCGGCAATCATGTCGTAGGGCGATATTATTCATCCACACAGTAGAGGAGACATTCAATGGCTAAGGGTATGACACAGAAGAAAACGACCAAGAAGAAACCAGCCAAGACCATGATGGAAAAGCGTGCCGATAAGGCTGCCAAGAAAAGGGGCTAATACCGCCGTAGCTTCGGTCTTTCCGACCGAAGCTACATCCATTGCGCCCATCGACGTGCGTCAGCAGCACGCCGTGCACGTGATGGCTGCGCGCTGAGGCTTCGACACCTCCCGCCCATACATCCTACGCCGAGATCATTTCTTCCGGTACACGTTCAGCCCAACCTTTTCCTCGCGAGTTGGAATGGTCACATTCCCCTCCGTCGAGGCAATGATGATCGTCTTCCCCGAAGCAGAGGGCCCGAACTCTTTGGACAGATCGACCTTGATCGTCAACATTGTTCCGTCGACTGTCATTTCTACGTTTTTCATGATGGTGTCCTTTCAGTGAGGGACGAGGTGTGCGTAGGCCCGTCAGAATAACGATGCAACCTGTACATCGGGAAGAGGATGAAGTCAATTGACTGGACAGTCTCACACGGTGCCAAGGTTTAGCCATTCCCGCTTGCATGAGACCAGATGAGAGGCGGCGTTCATCAATCACAATCATGAGAGCTGCCTGATTCGGATTGTCTGCTTTTCTTGCCCCGTCACCCTCCAGCTAATACAGGTAGAAAGCCCGCCTTGGTCAGGATACGGGCGACTACCTCGCGCTGGTCTCCCTGGATTTCGATCCGCCCCTCCTTCACCGTGCCGCCGGCGCCGCAAGATTTCTGCATCTCCTTGGCGAGTGTCTCTTGTTCGGCTTGCCCGATGCCCGTGAACCCTGTGATGACCGTCACGGTCTTGCCCCCACGATGTGCGGTCTGGCGAATGATATCCACCCGTCCACGGTTCTTCTTTCGTGCGGTGGATGGTGGGTCGCGCGGGACAACACCAGGCTGGACCTCTGGAGTCAGTAGCGGGTCCACGTTCTTCATGGCTGCGAATGGGCTGATCCAGGGGATCGACTCGGTCCTCGTAGAAAGGCGTTTCTTTTCTTTCATCCCTGCATCGTCCTTACCGTAAAGCCTACACAGTGTCCCTGCGTCACTGCCCAAACGGCGCTGTAGTGGTTTTCAAAATCGTCAATGTCATGTGCACGCTCTTCGCTCCATCCGCCACCCAAACCTGTCTTTCTTGAATGGTGCATTGCAACTGCATGCTGGGCTGCGCGAGTGTGGCCAAGGCACGGCTTCCATCCAGGGGCAGGTTCATCACGGCCAGATTATTCAACCGCTCCAGTTCGGTTAGGTTTTTCTCCCACCATTGGTCGGCACCGCGACCGCCGTAGGTATAGATGCAGACCTGTTTCGCACGACCGCAGGCCCGGCGAATAGCTTTTTCATCTGGCTGGCCGACCTCTACCCAAAGGTCGACGGCGCCTGTCAAATCCTTGTGCCAGAGAGCAGGCTCCTCTTCGGCGCTCAGTCCTCGGCCAAATGACAAGGCCTCATGCGCATGTAGCATAAAAGCCAGTAAGCGCACCATCATGCGTTCGTCGGTTTCAGACGGATGACGGGCCAGGGTGAGGACATGGTCCTGATAGTACCGGCGGTCTATGTCCGCAATATGGATGGTCGCTTTGAAAATGGTGGCATTCGAGGCCATGGCATAGTGATTCCTTGATTCCAGAAATATTCAAGTGGATAAAGTCGGCAACCGGCGGTCACATATCTTTATAGGCGATGTACCACCCTTCGACCCGTTCCCTGGCCCAGGGCGTTTTGCGGAGAAATGTGAGACTGGATTTCACGCTGGGATCGTGAAGGAAGCAGCGGATCGGAACGCGACGCCCCATTTCTGCCCAACCATACCGCTCGACCAGTTCCTTGATGACGGTTTCAAGCGTAATTCCGTGCAACCGATCGTGGGGATGGGAGACAGTCATAATCATAGGGCCAATGGCATAGAATCGATGGCCGAAGATGAAGGGCTTGTAGCGTATAGCATATCGCACGAACAAGGAGCCATCGGTCTATCGGCATGGCCAGAGCGAGAAAGGCGCGATATGGATGAGTGCGGATTCCCATCTTGTCACGCAAGTCTCGCTCGTCACGTTGTTCTCGTGGTATCCCCCGTGTCAAGCCAGACGACTTCTATGTCTTGCGCTTGAGCAAATCCGCAAGCTGAGAGAATGGCGTAAAGGTTGAAGGCCGATCTTGCTCTCGGCCGAGTGGCGCGACACCAGACGCGTCTACCACCTGATTTCGCTGGTGTTCATTGTCATGACAGTAGAGACACAGCAATTCCCAGTTGCTCCCGTCCGGCGGATTATTGTCGTGGTTATGGTCCTTGTGATGGACCGTGAGCTGGCTGAGCTTCTTGCCCTCAAATTCTCGACCGCAGTGGCCGCAGATCCATGGAAACATTTTGAGCGCCTGCTCACGATAGGTTTGTTGCAGCTGAGCCTGGGTGCGCCGCGCCATGTGAGCCTCGAAGAGGAATGCAACTCATTACCAAGATATGCCACATAAAATCATAGGCCATCTTGGAGGCAGACCTATTGTTAAACGAGCTGTGTGCAGGGCCAACAGAAAACCCGGACGGCTGGTTTAACCCATCCCGAGTGTTGGGCCTCTGCACACCAGGCTTTGACCGCGTCGGCGATCTTGTCGCGTTGAGTGAATTCGAGCGAGACCAGAATTACACTATTCCCCCCTGCGTAGAACGAGGTCCCCTCAGTCGATCCAGATTGTCCCGTCCCAAGCGCCCCAGGAAATTCTGTGTAGGCCGTGACCCCGCACGTTCGCAATATCTCATGCACGCGTTCTCTCAGTGACGTACGAAACGCGATCATTAACATGTCCATGGGTGAACCTCAGAAAAGATGAGCAATGACTATAGCAGGTCTTCGATGAATCTTGGAAGGCAAGATGAGAACCACCAGAGGCCTCAATATTTTCAATGGGGCGGAGGAAGAAGCACAACACAGAGGCGGGCGAGGCTGATGTTGCGGAGCAGCTCGAGCCGAGTATGCAGCTTCACCGACGCCATGATCTTCTGAAAGTAGGACTAGGGGAAACAGCGAAAGTGACTAGTCGTCGATCGTTGTCGTGTCAAGTGTATGGGCCGTGTATTCCAGGTCCGCAGCGACACTGACACTCGCGTAAGAGCGTGCGCGTCACGTGGATGAGGCGCAACATGAAGCCGCAAGAGATGCGCTAGTCGAGCGTCTCATTGACATCGGCGAGCGTACTCCGGGCCATATCACTGCGGATGCCGAGGTGGTCGAATGGGCGCGCAGAATTTCCCAAGACGTCTGTTTCGCGAGGGCCAAGGCGAGGAACTGTTCGAGACGTGAAAACAGCAGCATAGGATACTGGCTTGGATAACAAGCGAGCCTGCATGATTGATGACGGTTCGTCGCAAAATCGCGGAGCCGGGTCGCGAAATAAAAGTGTTCATGAATCATGCGGATTCGGCATCGTCGAAACGTCCGAAACGATATATGCTCCATCCATAAACACCAGATTGGCCTGTATGAACATCCATACATTTATACATTGGAGCACTTCCGGTGCAAATGCCGGAAGACTTTCCTATTACGCCTGACG